>NZ_JACJSA010000024.1 GCF_014697545.1 Oscillatoria sp. FACHB-1407
ATTCGTGACTGGAAACCTGCTCTCAATCGCTTCGCGATTGAATTCGGCGATCGCTTTCCAACTTGAGTTTTTACCCTTGACACAATCTATTTGACATACCCCTTTTAACCAATCTCATCCAATCGATCCAGGTTGAATTTCTCAATAATTTCCTGTTGTTCTGATTCCTCTAACTACCGATCGATCGCCTCATTCACGATCGCATTTACAGATGAGTCTTTAATTCCAGCGATCGCTTTGAGCAAACGATCCTTTTCTTCTGTGATGTAAACCCTGATTTGTGGTTTAGCTGGCTTTGGCACGTTTTTAGCAATTATCTAAAGCAGTTCACTCATAATCCTGTTTCGGCTCTACAAATCTACTCCTCATCTTCTAAGAGCTTTCCAAGATTGTGCGTATCCATCAAGTCTTTGTATTGATTCGGCAGGCTTGCTCTTAGCGTGTCCTCAACAATGCTGCTGACCGTTTGATCGCTAAGACCAGATAGCGTCTTCAACAGCCTATCCAGGTTAGGCGTGATATACAGACGCAATTCTGTTTTCTTTTTCTTAGCCATCGATATTCTTAACGCTTACCAAACCGTTGCGACTCAATAATCGTAACGAGGTTTAAGGGTCATTCTTTATTTTTGGATTTTCTACATTGCTCGAATTGCCGAAATATCTTATATTGAGTTCACATTCAAACGTCCAGAAGCTTGATGGAATCTGGGCTACCTTTTTATGGAGTTACCCGATGACTACTCTGACCGATGATGAAATTGCCCTGATCAAATCCCTTCTAATCGCCCTGCGAGGCATTAAGACCCAAGACTTGGATAAAGCTCTCGCCATTCTCAGCAAAGAGAACCGCCTCAAACCCTTAGCGAGACGCGAAGATGAGGAGTAAAAAGCCTGTGAAACAAGTCCTGGTTGGGGCGATCGCGTAGACAACTGCTTTAGAATACGAATATGTAAAGATTTATTGCAGTATCTTTAACGAAGTAGCTATGGACTTGCCAGAACTGGATACTCAAACGATTGATCGTGTGATTGAAATGGCATGGGAAGACCGCACCCCGTTTGAGGCGATCGCCCTTCAGTACGGGCTACAAGAAAAACAGGTGATAGCTCTAATGCGGCGAGAGATGCAACCATCCAGTTTCAAAATGTGGCGTAAGCGAGTCACTGGACGCAAGACAAAGCACCTGAAACAGCGTGACTTTTTAGCCGGACGCTTTCGCTCACAGAATCAAAAAGGGTCTTAATCAGGATTGCTCAAATCTCACGTTTTGAGGCAATGAGGCAAAATCATAAATACACCCTGACTAACGCTTGATTGAACCCTATGTCTGTTGAAACTTGTTCTATTCCTGTTGCTCTGACGATCGCTGGCTCCGATAGCGGTGGCGGTGCCGGAATTCAGGCTGACTTACGCACCTTTTCCTTTCACAAAGTGCACGGCACCAGTGCGCTCACCTGCATCACCGCTCAGAACACATTGGGGGTAACGCGAGTTGATGCCCTGCCACCGGAATCGGTTGTGGCTCAGATCGAAGCTGTGGTCAGCGATATTGGCGTGCAAGCCACCAAAACAGGCATGTTGTTGAATCAGGAAATTATTGTAGCGGTAGCGCAACAAGCAAAGACTCTCGATTTAGGGCAATTGGTAGTTGATCCGGTGATGGTGTCCCGTACGGGAGCCCAACTCATTGCCGACGAAGCGATCGCCACCCTACGAAGTGACCTGATTCCTCTAGCCACCTTACTCACCCCGAACCGCTATGAGGCACAGATGCTCAGTGGCTTAGAGATTACAACATTGGCAGAGATGCAAACTGCGGCTCAAAAGATTTACTCGCTTGGGGCAACCGCTGTGTTAGTCAAAGGCGGTGGCATGGGCGGCGAATTGCGCGGAGTGGATGTGTTTTTTGATGGCGATCGCTTAGAAACCCTGCAAACCGAAACGGTAGATACCACTGACACGCATGGTACGGGATGTACCCTATCAGCGGCGATCGCCGCAAATCTCGCCCAGGGACAAGACCTGTTGACTGCCGTGAAGAATGGCAAACAGTACGTCACCACCGCTCTCAAATACGCTCTCCGCATCGGCAAAGGACAGGGGCCAGTCGGGCATTTCTTTCCGTTATTGGGGGAGTAGGGAATAGTGAGTGGGGAGTAGGGAATGGTGAGTGGGGAGTGGGCAGAAGGATTAAACTAATGACTATGGGCAAATGACCACTGACCATTGACCATTGACTATTGACGAATGACCGACCACTGACCACTGACGAATCATCCATCCCCGTTTCTCCCCACTCCTCACCGTGCTGTCATGAAAAACCTAAATCGCAGCAGAAACCAAGTCTCGCCACAACAGGTTGAGTATTTCAATCAGGGGCGGATACTTCAAGAGAATGAGGATCTGCGAAAACAGGTTGACCACGCATGGCAACAGTTTGAAGCGGTAAATGCTCAGGGTGAAGAGTTGCAAAAAGCGGTTGAGGAAGCCACCGCGATCGCCCACCGAGAGCAACAGGAAAAGCAGACCTTGATGCAAAGACTTCAGGATGCGATCGCCTCTCGCAACTCGATGCGCGGCAGGTTGGGCAACATGACCGCTCAACGTAACAAGATGTTTCAGGCATTGAAAACCAATATCGATCGCCTCACTGAGGCTCACCAGCGAATCAGCCAATTGCAACAGGAATATGACAGCGACATGGCAGAATTTGCCAGGGTTTATCGGGAGATCACTCCAGAACAGCGACGGGCACTCCCTCCCAAGTTAAGACGACTATTAGAACAAGTCGCCCGCGATTATCGAGAATAACGTCATTGAGAACAGAGCCATGAGAAGCCGAGCCGAACGTAATCAAGACTTTGAAGCCATTAAAGCAGACCTGTTTGATGCTGGAGTCGCTGCCCTGCAAGCCGCTCAAGCTGGCGAACAACTGTTTGACCGCTCAATCGAGGCGATCGCTGAAGCCATGGACATTCCCCAAGGGGGCACTGAAACTTCTAACAAACCTGTGCTCACGGAAGTCAATTTGGTTTACGAGATTGTATTGGCTGAGAAACAAGATGCAGAGGCGATCGGCAACTATGATGCCTATGTCACCGCTAGCCGCAAACTGCAAACCCTGGAAGACCTAGACGTTGAGCGACTAGAGCGGGAAGCCCGCAAACTCGAAGCTCAACTCCGCATCGCCAACGCTCAGCGTCAGTTAACCCAGCTCTCTCAATCACCTTCGCAATCCTCGGCTGAACCCTCCTCATCCCCCTGGACAGAAAGCCGACTGAAGCGAGAATTTAAGACGCTAGAAGCCGTTCGCAGTGGCTTGGGCATCGAAGCTCGCACCTGGAAAAAAGCCGTGGAAGAAGCAAATCAGTAGAAGAAATAGCAGGTGTTGCTAATCCAATATGCAAATTTCGTAGGGACGTTTCGCGAAATGCCCGTACAGCGGTGATTAGTATTTGAGAATCATACCTGCATTCAGCAACGCCAGATAACAAATGGGTTTGATAGAAGTGCGGCTAGACTGAGCGATCGCCCAATATCTCAGTTCAAGGTGAGTAAACAGAAATAGCAACTGCATAAAAGATTAGACCTAAACATATTGACATTGAACAGCCAATAATAAAATTGTCAGTCTATTTAGCCAATTTTGGATACTAGACAAAAATTTTCCGCATATCTGCCCGATTCCAATATTAGACAAAAACTTTCAATTTACCAGATGCCAAATTGCTATATAAAACAGGCGAACCATATGGAGAATCGGCTTATAAAGGTTAAAGAATATACACAAGCTGCATTGGATACTTTACTGATTACAAAGAGTCAGTTTGCTCTTTTAGAGCCACTGATGAAAAGCGAAGCTCTTGCAAATCGTTTTAATGCAGGTTTAAGAGTTCAGGCAAGAAATATAATGATTAGCACTTTATATGTGAATTGTTCACTTAGTTTGCTGGCGATATCATTAGATTCAGATAAAAGAGCTGCATCGATTTGCAACATTCTTCGTATGCTAGAAGCTCAAGATCTTGGGTGTTTCTTACGCGATAAGTTTTCCAAAACTCGTACCATTTATGATCTTTCAGATATTTGCGAAAGCGAGAGAGAACAGTTGGCGAGGAGATTGGAGAAGCAAGAAAGTTCGATTCTTAAACAAAATTTTGATGAGATATATGAGCATGTGAAAAAAAGGTTTAACGAGCTTAAGGATGGAGATGTCTGCCAACGATTGAAAGATGTTCGCGATAAAGTTCATGCTCACAAAGAAATGGTCTTGGATCAAGGTTACCCTCGCTTACGCACATTGGAAGAATTTGGAGTTAAAGTTGGTGATTTGAGAATATTTGTGGATGCAGTTGAGGAACTCCTAATTAAGTTAGGGATAATCATAAACGAGTCAAGTACTTCACTACACATCATGGACAAGCAAAATAAGATTATGGCAGAGGAGTTTTGGGAATTAGGCTAAATATTACATTGGAGCAGCAAACAAAACGCTCCTGTCCTGACTCTAAGGTTATCTATCACTGCTTAACTTCGTTATTAAAGGTTTTCTACTAATTAGCTGTGAGGAAATGTAGATGACAGAAGTCGAAGAGCCTAGAGGGATTACCTTTATTAAAGATGCCCTTGCTGAAAGGTTGGGACGACCAGCAGCAACTCGCGTAGCTAAGAGCAACTCATCAGAATGGTACATTTTTGACCCATGCTTTTCTGTAATTCAGCGGGGTGTTGGAAGTGCCATTCGGGGATATAGATCGGGAATTCAAGTTCACAATGAGGAGATTTCCTTCTTCAACGTTCACTCTCGTACTCCTGCAAAACTATTGCGTACTAACCTAAAACAACGTCCTGAAGCTCTTATAAATGCCGCAGAGGGTTGCCTGCACTTAAGGGACTACCATTATCTGCATTATTCTTCTCGGAAGGTTTGTCGTCAAACTGGAGCAAAGAAATGGGTAGACACTGTCAGAATTATTGAATCCCCAACTTGGAAAGATTTCAAGAGGGAACTTGAAGCAGACCTGAGCGGCATTGCTAACGATTTATTTCCTGAACTTCCGAGCGCAGGAAAGGTGGGTACAGGTGAGTCCATTAGGGGAAGCGACTTTTGTCTTCTTTTGGCTAACTACCATCAAATTGAGTTTGCTAGGACTGACGAAATAGCAGCGCAGCGAGCTGCTGAAGTTATTGATGCCGCCTGGCATCTCTTCTCGTGTCTTTATCCGTGGGAGTCACCCAAGAAACGCGATGCATCCCTTCGACGTGCAATGCTCTCCAATCCAGGATTATGCAACTGTGAATATAGCCAAATTGTTGGTGCTCCAACGTCGGACTGCGACGGCTCAGCCGTTGAAGCGGCTCACATCATTCCTTATGCACGAGGTGGCAGCGATCGATCTTGGAATGGAATTTGGTTATGTGCCAAGCATCATCGCATGACAGAAGGAAGACTGGTAGGGTGCCGTGATCACTCAAATCTGTCAGTAGTGCGAGTTAGATTTCTTGTTCATTAAAATGGCCTCTAACAATTCTGGTGCAATCCGGAATCCAGCTTTGTTTATCAACTCATCGATAACAGGTTGTAAAGATTCAATCTCACCTATCTGTTTGGCGCGCAGTAAGACTCCCAGAACTCCCGTTACTTTCAGACCTAGAGATTTAGCAACTTTCTACCTTCACGTTCATCTAGAAGTATCCAGTTTGCCGTAAGTTCAACACCAAGAGCGATCGCCTCAGCCTCTCCTCGATCGAGTGTTTGCTTCAACAGTTTGGCAAGCGGTTCATTACTTACCGCTTGAGCTTGAATCCATCCAGATGCGATTGCTCCACGAATTACTTGAGAGCCAGGTCGTTCTTCATCAATTTTCAATTCATCTAATACTGCATTAGGAATCCGAATTTCGCCGAATTGCCGACGCAGGAGTTCAAGCTGATCTACAATTGCCAAATTGAGAATTGGTGAAGTGTTACTCACTACGGGCATAGCTTAAGTCATCATCCAATTCTTCAAAACCATAATGCCGCAACACACCACGACGAGAGAGCAACTGCCCAAATTCGTATTTATCCATCTCAGCGAGTTCCCGTGCTTTGCCTAAGGAGAGAATGTCCTGTGCATAAAGAGCAACGGCAAGTTCCCTGCGTAATTCCTGCTCAATCCGCTGCTCAGGTAGGCGCAGGGCTTGAACTATGGAGTCGGAGATCGAGATCTGTAGTCCCATCTTCACTTCAAGCCGTAACGGTTTATTTATACCTATCATGGTACACTCAGCGACCAAAGTTGAGAGCTTAACGCGGTTTAGCAACTCTGTACACCCAGATGCCAAGAGTTGGAGTTACACCTTGTAAATTGTTGGCAGGATACTGATGTTGAGCGATCGCCTCTAGAATAAACTTCCTTCGTCAACCAAACGCCTCTCTAGCACCTCACTTCACCTGCTTGGGCGATCGCTAGCTAATCCTTGCATATCATTAACCATGCTTCACTAAATCTAGGGTTCATTAAGCTGAACCAGTACTTCTTGCTCAACAGTCCTAGAAGGGAGAATATCTAGAACATCTTGATCTGCAAGTTCGATAATCTCTACGTGGCATCGCCTTATCTGTTCAACAATTGCAGGTTGCCATTGACGAAATTTGATATCAAGTCCTTGAATCAGGGCATCGATAGCAAGTCACAACAAATACTACTTTTTATCCTAATCTCCATAATAGGGAGATGGGTGACAGGAACTGCTTCACTCCTGCATTCCCCACTCCCTACTTCCGATTCCCCACTCCCTTCAGCTATGCACTAAAGTACTTCGCCGCCGGGTGATAAGCGATGATCGCCGTAGTGGATTGCTCTGGATAGAGTTGTTCGCTCTCATCCATGTGCAAGCCCACCCGATTTGCCTCCAACAATTCCAACAAGGTGTATTGGTCTTGGATATTGGGGCACGCCGGATAGCCGAAGCTATAGCGGGAGCCTTGATAGCGTTGCGCTAGAATGTCTCGAATCGAATCGGGGTCCTTGTCACCAAAGCCCAACTCACGGCGAATTCGGGCATGAGTCCACTCAGCGAGTGCCTCTGCCATCTGCACGGCTAACCCGTGGAAGTAGAGGTAATCGGTATACTGGTTTGCCTCAAACAGGGATTTAGCAAACTCGGTAGCGATCTCTCCCACTGTTACAGCCTGCATCGGGAAGACATCAAAGGCTTTGTGGGGATTGGCTTCCGCATCCTTGGGTAGGTAGAAGTCAGAGATGCAGTAGCGACGCATAGATCGTTGGCGGGGGAAGTGGAACGTGGCGATCGCTGCATCCAAATGCGCGTCGTGCTCATCCGTGGCGATCGCTGGACTGTACAGATACAGCGAGTTCCCCTCTGACAAGCAAGGGAAGTAACCATACACCACCTGCGGATGTAACAGGTTCTCGCTAACAACTCGCTGCTTCCACTGTTCCAAAATGGGGTAGACCTTGTCTGCCAGAAACGCGTCGTACTCCTCGCGTGATTGCTCTTTGGGCTTACGGAATTGCCACTGCCCCGCAATCAACGCCTGCAAGTCGAGGTAAGCAAACACCTCTTCGATCGGGATGTCGGCGGGTTCCAGGATCTTCGTGCCCCAGAAAGGAGGTTTGGGGCGATCGATATCGAGGGCGATCGCTTCCGATCGCTGTGTGTCTTCTGAAGACTGAGCGCTAACGGATGAAGGCTCAGGTTGCATTTCTATGGGTTGGCTTTCATCCTTTATCCCTAATCCTTTATCCTTCTCTTCTTCATCTAAAAACCCGTTCAGGTCATCCCAGTTGTTAGCCGTTTTGGCTGCCATCAACTTATCCATGAAATGCAGATCCGAGAAGGCGTCTTTGCCGTAGACTACCTTACCCTTGTAGGCATTCTGGCAGTCTTCGTAGACGAATTTAGGCGTTAACGCCGCACCTCCCAAAATCACGGGAACTGTGATTCCCCGCTCATTAAAAGTTTCTAGATTCTCCTTCATGAAGGCAGTCGATTTCACCAGCAAACCACTCATGGCAATGCAGTCTGCTTTGTGCTCCATATACGCGTCGATGATGTTATCGACGGGTTGCTTGATGCCCAGGTTGATGACGCGATAGCCATTATTGGTGAGGATGATATCCACCAGGTTTTTACCAATATCGTGTACGTCGCCCTTCACCGTAGCGATGATGAACGTGCCTTTGGCGTTATCCCCGGATTCCTCCTTCTCCATGTAGGGTTCCAGGTAGGCAACCGCCGCTTTCATGGTTTCCGCCGACTGCAATACAAAGGGCAACTGCATCTGTCCAGAGCCAAACAGATCACCCACCACCTTCATGCCATCCAGCAAAAAGGTGTTGATGATTTCCAGTGGCGCATAGATTTCCAATGCTTTAGCCAGTGCGTCATCCAGTCCAATCCGCTCACCGTCAATGATGTGGCGTTTGAGCCGTTCTTCAATGGGAAGATCTTCCGTAGCCACCCGATTGGCAGCATCCTTGCTGGACTTCCCTTCAAATAGCTTGGTCAACTCCGTCAGCGGATCGTAAACGCAGATATCGCCTTCAAATTGGCGTTCGTCAAAGATCAGCTTGCGACAAATTTCCTGATGTTCCGGGTCAATCTTAGACAGCGGCAGAATCTTAGCCGCACTGACGATCGCCCCATCCATGCCCGCTTCCATCGCCAGATGCAGGAACATCGAGTTGAGGACAATCCGCGCTGCCGGGTTGAGTCCGAAGGAAACGTTAGAAATTCCCAGCAGAATATGGACTCCGGGGAGGTTTTGCCGGATCATCCGAATCGCTTCGATGGTGGCTTTGCCGTTGGCGCGATCTTCCTCAATCCCCGTGGAGATGGGCAACGCCAGCGGATCGTAGAAGATCTCGTACGCAGGAATGCCATACTCCAGCGCATCTCGATAAGCCCGTTGGGCGATCGCAAATTTCCGTTCAGCGGTACGTGCCATCCCGTCTTCGTCGATGGTTCCCACAACCACCCCGGCACCGTAGCGTTTCGCCAGTTCCAACACCTTAAGGAACCGCTCATCGCCATCTTCGTAGTTGGTGGAGTTGAGCAGGCACTTACCTCCCGCGACCTTCAGCCCTGCCTCCATCTTTTGCCACTCGGTAGAATCGAGCATCAGCGGCAGGGTGACGTTGGTGACAAGACGAGACACCAACTCGCGCATATCGCGCACGCCATCACGTCCGACGTAATCGACGTTGACATCAAGAACGTGTGCCCCTTCTTTGACCTGCGATCGCGCCAGGGACACTAACCCATCCCAGTCTTCGGCGTTGAGCATATCCCGGCATTTCTTGGAACCGCTGGCATTCAACCGTTCCCCAATGATCAGGAAAGAGTTGTCCTGGTCGTAGGGTTGTGCCGAGTAAATAGATGCTGCTGAGGGGACGTAGTTCAGTGGTTCTCGTGCGATCGCCTCAGAATGTCCGTTGAGTTCGGATGGAACGCGCACCGGACGCTCTTTGGGTTTGAGGGTTGTCGTAATTTCGGTCAGGGCTTTGATGTGATCCGGACGAGTGCCACAGCAACCGCCAATCACCTGCACACCCAGGTCTTCCACAAAGTGCATCAACGCCATTTTGAGTTCCAGGGGAGTCAGCTTGTAGTGGGCATGTCCTCCAATGTTTTCGGGGATGCCTGCGTTGGGGATGCAGGAAATCACAAAAGGCGAGTGCTGCGACAGATAGCGAATGTGGTCTGCCATGCGATCGGGACCTGTGGCGCAGTTCAGCCCCAAAATGTCGATGGGATAGGGTTCCAGAATGGTCAGCATAGCCGATACATCGGAGCCAACCAGCATCGTTCCCTGAATCTCCATCGTCACCGACACCATCAACGGACGGCGATCGCCCTTCTTCGCAAAAACTTCCTCAATGCCATCCAGTGCTGCCTTAATTTGCAGCACATCCTGGCAGGTTTCCACGATAAACAGATCCACCCCTCCGTCATACAGCCCTTCTGCCTGCTCTGCAAAGGCTGCCTTCATCGTGTCGTAGTCGATATGCCCCAATGTGGGAAGTTTCGTCGTGGGACCCATCGAACCCGCCACAAATCGCGGCTTTTCAGGAGTGGAATACTCGGCAGCACAGCGTTTGGCGATTTCAGCAGCACGCTTGTTCAGTTCATACGCCCGATCCGCCAGATCATATTCAGCGAGAACAATGGACGCGGCACCAAAGGTGTCGGTTTCAATCACATCGGCTCCCACTTCCAGGAAGCCCCGATGCACTTTCTCAACTGCCTCCGGTTTCGTCACAACCAGATATTCGTTACAGCCTTCATACTCAGCTCCGCCAAAGTCTTCAGCCGTCAGGTTTTGGGTTTGCAACGATGTACCTGTCGCGCCATCAAACACAATAACGGGGCGATCGGGACTGTGGAGACGAGCCAAAAAGGGGTGAGTCATAGTCGCAGACGAGCAGATGAAGTTAAGTGAAGTTCTTCTAGATTATCAACCTAATGGGGAGATGGGGAATGGAGAGCAGGGAATCAAGAAAAGACCCTATGTAACTCCAGCTTCCCTTCAACCCTGAAACCAGGCTTTCTCACGATTTTCTCCTAACAGGAAGGAATTCGGCAGCACCCTGCCCAAGGGTCACGAGCCTGCCACCCTGACTTCGTCGATCATCGTCACCAATTTATAGATGCCGTCCTCAAACAGCTGTGTGGTGCGAACTCGATGCGTAGACGCATTGTTGCGCTGTGGGTCGCGATCGCTCAAGGTAATGATCTCATGGTAGTGGGTCTTACAACCCTGCACCGTACGGCTCCCGCAGTAGACAATAATCTCATCGGTGACTGACCAGGCAACACCGGAAAATGCTGACGCTTTTTCACCGCCCAGTGTGTACACCTCATCCGTGAGCGGAAACACCAGTTTCCCATCCTGAAAGTTGCCAAAGTATTTTGCCACCACCTCTCTGGGGGTGCCAATACGAACGGTGTTGGTCTGGACGTAATCTGTTCCGGCGATCGCAATCTCAACCCGCACCAGATGTTCGTCCATCAGCTCTCCAGTCGTCGAGACTCGTCTTGCCGTGCCTTCCCAGGTGCCGCAATTTCTCAAAAAGGCGATCGGCACCCCAAATTCATCACAGGTAATACTGGAAACCCTAGCTTCCCCAGTGTCGGAGGTAAAGAAAGGCAACACGGTGTAGTGGTTAGACATCCTATCCTCCTAAGCCGCTTGCTTTCGTTGACGACCAATGGTTTGGCTCATCTCGCGACTGGTGCGCTGATACTCATGCACAATCGGTAGCCGTTCCGTCTCAAAGGCGGCGAGTGCAGCTTTCACATCATCGTGGTGGATCATGTGTCGCATCAAAGCCACCGCATCCTCAAACCCTGCCGTCATGCCCCGTGCCCGTGTAGAACTCTTGGCATGACCCGCATCTCCAAGCAACACGACACGGTTGTCATGCAAGCGAGGCAGGGGGTCAATATCGTAGGAATAGCGCGTGATGACCTGCTCCAATGGAGTTGATTCAATCACGGCTCGTGCATCATCGGGAAGCTTTTCCAGAGCCTCTGGAGGAATGGATTGATCCTGAGGCACGAGAGCACCAACCTCACCGTCGGGTTGTTCTTGCTCCACAAAGAAGCCCCAATGAGTGCGTCCATTGCCCATGTCAAAGAAGTTGGCGTAAATGCCCCGACCTCTGGCGTATACGATAAACGTGCCATCGGGACAGAAGCTTTCATCCGCCACTACCCCGCGCCAGACCAGATCACCCAGATAGCACAGAGGCACATCGGGCACAACCGACTGACGGACTTTTGAGACGATGCCATCGGCTCCGATCAACACATCTCCCTCCCACTGGCTACCGTCTTTGAAGTGCGCCACCACCTGGCGATCGCTCTGAGTGAGGGATTGCAGAGATGCGTTGGTGTGCAGTCGCTCCGATGGAAAGCCCGCCAACAAAGCTTCCAGAATCAAGCGGCGATGAATCAGGATGCCGGGTAATTCGGCTTCAGCGTAGGTGACATCCTCCGCATTGATCAACTCACCCTTCAAATTGCGAAACTCAAACCGAGTCACGGGCACCCCTGCCCGAATGATGGCTTGACAGACCTCTGGATCGCCTTCGTTGAGGGCTTTCATTCCCGCCTGCACTAACAAAATTCCGCAACCCTCCGTTCGAGGTTGGGGGGCCTTCTCAAACAAATCCACCTGAAACCCTTGCTGAAGTAGTAACCTCGCCAGATAAACGCCTGTTGTTCCAGCACCAACAATACCCACTCGGCAGTTTGAAGCCATCATTTGCGGTACTCCTTCTTTTCAGCGTGGATTGGCTATGAATGGCAGAGCGCAGGAGATGACGACATAGCAACCAAAGGATTGGTTAGGACGGGGTGCAGGAGTGGAACCCCTGGCTTGGGGCGCAGCCCCACACCCCCTTGTATTAACTGCCTCAACAGTTGCTATATACAGGCAACTCGTCTACGTCAACCTTCACGGCAATAGCTACAGCTATCCTATCGAATTGTATTCCAATGTAGGAAAGTACCCAGCGAGGGAAATTTTGAAAAAGTTCGAGCGCAGGGTTTTGGCGGTTGAAACCGCAGACCATGGAAGCGGCGAAGCCTCGACCTCACTCCCGATTGCCTACTCCCCACTGCTACTGACTTGAGTCATCGTTGAAGCCAACTCTCGATAGCGACGCGGATCCCCCTCTGCTAAGACCAACCGCTCTTGTCCTTTGCGCTCGTAGAGTTTGTCGAGAATCATCTGCCAATCGGTTGCGGTGAGTGGCGACGGTTGGTCTGTGTGGTCCGATTGCGCCATTGGCTCAGTTTGCAGTTGTTGTTGTGCCAGAGAGGCACGAGCCCGCACCGCCCAACTGTCATCATTTGCAACCAGTTGCTCTAGTTGAGATTGAATTTGCGATCGCCACTCTGGATAGGTCGTCCGCACCGCATTTGCCAGTGCCTCTAACCCAACTACGGCTGAATAGCGCACGATCCACTCGTCGTCCTGTTGCGCGACAAACAGCAATGCTTCCAGGGCTTCTTCCTGGGCAATTTCCAGCAATTCCTCTGGAAACCAGTGCCACTTCATCATGCCCAAACCCTTAGCCGCAGCACGCCGCACACTCAGCGCAAAGTCAGCGGTCGCAGCTCCCAACAAGGTCACCAATCCTCTCGGATCACCGATGCCAGCCAATGCCCGAATTGCCCACGCTCTGGCGGTGTAGTTGTGTAGATCCAGTTGCTCCAGCAGCGCAGGAACGGCAGGTTCGCCCAGATGAATCAGCCCATCTACCGCCGCGACAGCGGCTCCCGGATTGTTGTAACCCAGGGCAGCAATTAGCGTTGGAATGGCTCCTTCGTGCCGACTGGCTGCCAAATTTTGAACCGCTTCGGCGAGGCGACTGGAAGAATCTGCTTTTTCGACCGCTTGAATCAGAGAGGAAAGTTGATCCGACATGGGGAGGAAGATCCGTCTGTTCTAACCCCTATATTTTCTCGTGTTTTGCTACAACAAGTCATCCATCAGGGTCATAACTTTCACCGCTCCCTCTGAAAGTTCAGGCAATTGTGTTTGCTGAAGTTGCTTTTCCAGCAATCCCTTCAGAGAAATGAGTTTGAGGCTATTTTCTGCCAGAGTTTGAGCGATCGCCTCTGCGGCAGGCAAGTAACCAATCGCCCCCAAATCCGCCAGCACTGCCCGTCGTAGTTGCAGGTCTGGGTGGGTGAGAGCCTGCACTAAGCGATCGCCATAGTGATTTGCTTCAGCATGAGGCGAAAGCTGGTACATCGCTCGCGCCGCCGAATAACGAATGCGGGGGATGGCGTGATCAAGAAATGGCAGGATATCGGCAATAGCATCCATCGCTCCCAACGTACCCAACGCTTCTAAAATGGCGTCAAAGGGTTGAGCCAGTTGGGGGGGTTCTGGCGCGGGCAACGTTCCGGGCACCTGATCCTTCAACAGTTCCACCAGTCGGGAAATAGCAGCCTTGTCGCCTAACATCTCTAGTGACTGCGCTGCCGCCTCCCGGACGTAGAAATCAGAACAACTGAGCGACTCAATCAACGCTGGAATAGCACGGCGATCGCCCAACTTTCCCAGCGCTCGTGCCGCATTGCGCCGCAGGGGATAGCCGCCCGCTTTCGTGCGATCATCCTCATCATTCAGAGCCGCAATCAACACATCGATCGCCTCTGGGGCATCCACTCGAAATCGACCAAGCCACCATGCCGCGTAGATCCGTAACCCCAGGTCTTCACCTTGCAAATTGGCGATCGCCTGTTCCACAGTCAGGGAACTGCTCTGGATATCTGATTCCTGATCCATACACGTCACTCAACAAAAGCTCATCCTCTACTTTATAAAGAAAGCAATACCCGGAGAGGGCAGCAACAACTAACGTCATTAGTCATTGCAACCCTCTCCGGGCAAACCTAACAAAAGACTAGCTCAATGCGTTGATGGCGTAGTCGATGTAGGAGTTTGCTTCAACAGCAGGGTCGCCGCTCAAGCCATGGTTTGCTTTGATGTACTTCAGAGCTTCCACGTACCAGCTAGGAGACAGGTCGAAGGTGCGGTTGATTTCAGCCAAACCACCGATCAGGTAGTCATCCATGGGACCAGTGCCACCCACAACGAGGCAGTAGGTGATCATCCGCAAGTAGTAGCCGATGTCACGCACGCACTTGTCCTTACCACGCTGATCTGCCGCGAAGTTAGGTCCTTGCATTTGAGTGGTGTAAGGAAACTTTTGGTATACCGCATTAGCAGCACCTTGAGTCAAGCTAGAAGCCTTCTCAGTCAAAGCTTTTGCAGCTTGCAAGCTAGCACTGGCTTGACGAAAACGACCGAAAGCAACCTGGATCTCAGTAGAGCTGAGGAAACGTCCTTGAGAATCAGCAGCAGCTACAGCTTCGGTTAGAGGGGTTTTCATTGTCAATAAATCTCCAAAATATTTTTGTTTTGTTCGTGAGTCTGGTAACTCCTTCCTGAGTCACCAGACTCAAATTAAAAAGAGGTCATGCGTAAGCTTATGCAACCGCAGCAGCAGCCTTATCGAAGTAGCTGCCCACTTCGCTCATCAAGCTAGCGCAGTCACCTTTGGTAACACCATTGGGGTCGCCAGCGATCGCCAGAGCGGCATCCTTCATCTTCTGCACACCAACTGCTACGGAACCACCAGGAACACCCAGTGCCAGGTAGGTTTCGCGCAAACCGTTGAGGCAGCGATCTTCCAGAACGCTAGCATCACCCGCGAAGATAGCGTAGGTGATATAGCGCAGGATGATTTCCATGTCGCGCAAGCAAGCAGCCATGCGACGGTTGGTGTAAGCGTTTCCACCAGGTGCAATCAATCCAGGCTGTTCTTCAAACAATGCGCGAGCAGCATTCGCTACGATCGCAGAAGAGTTACCCGTAATCCGGTTAACAACATCCATGCGCTTGTTGCCGTCTGCAACCATTGCGCTCAAGGCATCCAGTTGAGAAGCACTGAGATAATCGCCCCGTGCATCAGCCTGAGAAACCACTTTTGCAAATGCGTCGAACATAAACTTTAAATCTCCTAATGTGTTTAGTCGAGAATGGCTCAGGTCGCAACCAGACTAGGTTCAGCTCAGCCATCAATCTGCCCAGGCAGAACGAAACAGGCAAAACCAGTGGATACAGACCGATGAAATGTGTCCTCACTTACCCATGCAGGAAGCTTGGAAAATTTACATTTCTTAAAACGATAAAAGGACTTTACTCAAGCGAGATGACCAGAAACCTGCATCTGTCTTGCATGTCAGTTCCCTAACTTCTTTGTTTATACTATGTCGTTGAATCGTTGATTATTAAAAATTGCTAACGTCTGTTTCAAAGTAGGGCACTAAATCACCTGAGACACAGCAATTTTTAGGGGCAAATTGAGCCTTGCAATACCGAATTTAACGTGATTTGGGCGATCGGTGTACCTTGTTTGAGCACGTCAAATTTATTCTCTGAAATCTGAGCAGCAATTGTTAAGGAAGGTTACAAATCTGAGCCGATACCCCTTGGTGCTTCCTGATGGGGTTTCAACCGCCGCTATCGGAGCAAACCAACCTGCATCAGTTCGCCTCCTTTTGATTTCCGGTAGTCTGCAAGGGTAAACTTGGCTCCGGTAGCCGCGAATCTATTCGCCAGGCTCTTAAACCCAAATTATGTGATCAAGGCAGATGTCAGTAGGGGTGGTTTTAGCGGTTGACTAACGGCAACCTCAAGAACTGATCTGCCAAACCCGCCCTACAAGCATCCACATTTGCACTGGAAACCGTTTAAATCGGTATGACGTTAAATTAAACAGATTTGCTATTAAACCTGACTGTGTCCCCACAGTTCTGACGCAAAAAGAGGGGTATGGCAACACCATACCCCTATCACTTCAACAAATTAGGAGTTTCGGAACACGTTTTAATGACGCAGAGCTACACTCAATTCCTGACGTTGGCTCGAAGACAGGTTGGCAACGATCGCCTTAGCAGTCGTTACATCACTGGTTTTGAGCAGTTCTAATAAGTCGTTAGTCGAGAGGCTTTGAATTTCCTTGGAGGTCGTCTTAGGTGCAGTATTCAGAACCTCATTGACTTCAGGATGACGACACACTCCATTAGTGCAAGTCCATCCCAATTGCCGCCAATACATGGTTGGAATAGAGTTGCCCCGCTGACCAATGTGCTCCTCGTTCAGGAATTTTGACTCCAGGAAGGCTTCAGGCGATGGGTAGAAGTTATCCTTGCGAGGGTAGGGCACGGTAAAACAACCAAACGTCTTGCGATATTCTTCTGAATCCAAGATGGCTGTAATCAATCCATGCACCCCCTGCTTCGTCAGGATGGTGTTGTAGAACTTCATTTCCTGGTGGTCAGAAATGGCACGTCCCAAGAAGTGCTTGAAGCACACATCCATGAACTTGACATTGGAGAGGCTGTAATAAAACTGATTGAGGTAGATATCGGTGCAGGCAAATTGTTTTAGAAAGCGGCGCACACCAATCTTATCTTTCAAGAAATCTTTTTCTAACGAAGCAATAGTTTTCCGTTCTGATTCGTAGGGCTGTCGTTCCAGAACTTGACGATAAATCTGCGTCAAGGCAAATTGCCGTTCTTCTAAAGAAGAGTGCCGGTTGACCGTCACGGGTGTAAAGTCGAGCATCAAAAGTTCCTCTAAGCTTAAGGTGGAGATCTATCTCACCTGAGGACACCAGTCGGACATCGTAATCGCTGCCTCAGCGTGAGAAAAAGGTGGCGCACCCTCTTGGGGGAGATATCAATCCGTTAGGCTTATGGTCTCAGAATGCCCTTGGCTATCACAAAATGCGATCGCCAGCACAATTCTTTACACGGCAATTATTGGGGCAAATTGACTTTTGCCCCTGCCCTGAATCGGCACTAATCAAGTCTTACTCGCTGTCCAGCCTTTTTTCAGCAGTGCCAGGAAGGTTGCAATTCCCTTGGAAAACCCTTCTGGCTCAGGCAAGACGTATTCAGGAAACTCCTCATAGTGACGCCACGGCTCTAAGTCGTTATGGCGCAAATGCAAGACGCGATCGTCGCCCTCTAACTTCCAGAGCATTTGACCGCCGGTGGGAATATCAGCCATGAGGTTCTCCTCTTGAATAAGTAATAATACTCAGTAACAGTGATTTCTCTCAATTCTGCCAGTCTAGTTATTAAATTCTGTAAACTTTGCTACGTTAATTCTAGACAATTGCGTCGAATTGATATAGGAATAACTCCACTATAGACGCGCCTATTTCAGGACGCCATACTCTAGAGGGGTACTTCTTCAGCGGGAAAACTTTGGCAGCAAAATAAGGTTAACCTGAGTCTGGGATAAGGATCTTGGCGATTAAAACCACCGCTACAAGCGCAAAACCAACCTGCATCGGTTCGGCAAACCTTGATTTCCTATAGTTTGCGCAGGCGGACTTTGCTCCCATAGCCGCAATTGATTCGCCAGGTGTTTAACCCGAATTGACGTTAAGGTTATACCAATTTGAATTGGCTTCGCTGCACAGGATTTCGTAAGGGCGTTTCGCGAAACGCCCCTACCCAGTGATCCGCCACAATCAAACATTAAATCGGTATTAAAAATTGATTCGTCAAAACCCGCATCTTTTAGAGTCCGCGTCGCCAGACTTGGCTCTACAAATACCCAATAAAAAACAGGTGCAAGGCAACAAAAATGCCTCACACCCGGAAAGGTTTAGAACTGAGCTTAACCTTCAGACGTTTCTTGAGCCGTCAGAGGACGAATGTTAACAATTTTGCCTCCCAAACGAGTGATGCGACGCATCTCCTCATTCATACGGCGATAGGGAACTTGCAGTAGAATCGTGCTGCTATTCCGAACCGGGTAACTCTGATTTTGAGTTTGGTCGTTTTGCCGCAACCCTTCGACTTCATAGACAAAGATTCGATTGTCTGCACTGGAAACTGAGTTTCGCATCAAGGCGGACCCTAACATAGTGTTTTTTTCTCCTACTGATTAGGCTTTGGGTAATGATGGGAATGAATGCTTTGATGGATATAGCTTAGGATTGTGAATTTAATAAATCCGCAAACTGTACGGGCGGGTTTAGCAGACCTATCTGTGCCCTGTTATAGATTTGACAGCAAAACCCGCCCCTACCCAATACCGAACTTATTTAATTTCCATTCCTTAGGTCTACACTCCATCAAAACATTGCCTGTTTAAGACAATCAGGCTTGAATTAACTTGAACTTGACGGGCAGTTAAGCCCTAAACACGAGTTTGGGCTAAGGTTTGAGGGGATTAAGACCCATCAAAATTGTCCCAAAAACACTATTGTGCAAGGGTAATGCTGGCTACCTTACCACCCAATTTGTTGATTTGCTGGAGGGTATTGGAGAGTTGCTCGTAAGGAACAATAAATTCCTTATTGCTGCGACGCACTTTGGGATAGCGAGGCAGGTTGATGCCTGCGACTTCAATCCGATAGAGGCGATCGCTTGACCCTTGAGAGGAGCGACCAAAGGTGCGAGTCGGTGCAGTGCCCTGCTTAGCGGGTTGGTATGCAAACCCTTCACCCCCACCAGAGGGAGCAACGATCGCCGATGCACTGTTTTTAGCCAAATCGGTTGCCAGACGAGAGTTCGATCCTGCTAGCTGAGCGCGATCGCTATTAGCATAACCGCGATAGAGGCGGAACATGCGGGTGAAGCCCACGGTTCTCTGTCCTACGCCAGTGGTTACTAGATCGCGGTAGTAAGGCACGATCGCATCGCCAAATTTGACATCGTATTCTTCCGAGTCGATATAGGAATCGATGTCTGCTTCAAAGCCTTCGTTTTGATAGCGATCGAGGTGTTCGATCACTTCTGCTTCGTCATAGGGTGCCCGTCCCAACAGGTGCTTGAAGTTGAGTTCAATCACACGAGTTTGGAAGTGGGGATAGAGAAACTTTTTCTTATAAAGCTCAGATTTAGCAACGGCCCGAACAAAGTCCCGCACGGTCAATTGACCATTGGTTAACAGAGACTCCAACCCGGTGAGACGCTCGGACTCCATCAAGTAGTCATTGCCTAAGACCTGGCGATAGACCGCTCGAATCACTTGCTTAGCATCTTCCGGAGTCCAATTGGCACGCAATTCAATCGGACGTGCTTCACTAAAAGCCGTGGTTCCCAGACGAGAGGCTGCGGTGGTAATTGGCACGAAAACTCTCCTTATCTTCAGTACTATGCAAAATTTAGGTAGGGAGAGAGCGGGTGAAGAAGCTATAACGCTGCATCACCCCCTCACTCCCTGACTCCCAACTCATCTCAGGCAGGAGAGACATTGACGACTCGACTGCCACGTTGATTCAACCGTTGCAGAGTCGGTGTTAGTTGGTCGTAAGCAACGAGATACTCCCGAACACTGCGTCTGATTTGAGGGGAATTGCCCTGGTTAGCTTGGGTGACACGCACGCGATACAGTTGTCCGCGATCGCCCCCCACTGTACCCACCAGACCCCGACCATTGGAGGGGGTTTGAATCGGGCTTGCCGCATTACGGGCTAACTCTTGGGTTAACCAGGCAGACTTGTTTTTCCCTTGAGCGCGATCGCTATTGGCATATCCCCGGTAAATCTGAAACATACGGCTGAAGCCTACTGTTTTTTGACCCCGTTGCGTGGCAAAGCCCCGGTAATAGGGAACAATGGCTTCTCCAAAATTTGTTTCATATTCTAGAGAATCAATATAGGAATTGATTTCTGCCTCGTAGCCCTGTTGGGTATAGAGATCGACGTGGAAGGCAATCTCTGATTCATCGTAAGGAGCACGTCCCAACAGATGTTTATAATTCAACTCAATAAAGCGGACTTGAGGTGTCGAGTAAAAAAACTTTTGTCGATATAACTCTGATTGTGCAAGAGTTCGGACAAACTCTCGAATAGTAATATCACCTCGACGCAAAAGCGACTCTGCACTGGTTAAGCGTTCGCTTTGCATCAGGTGATCATTACCAAACACTTGTCGATAAGCAGCACGAATGGCGGCTTGAACATCCCCTTCTGTCCAGTTGGTTCGCAGTTCTACAGGGGCAGTTCCTACAAATGGCTCAATCCCTAACTGTCTGGCTGCTACACTCGTCATGACTTCTCCTCCATGTCGATGAAATTTCAACGAGAAAAAGCGTGCCCAGAACCCCAAAAACTGTCTATGCCGGAATCCAGCATTCACCAGCCTTCGTTGTTCTGGGCAAATCAGAAACCCTTAGCTCAGGGCGTTGATAGCGTAGTCGATGTAAGAGTTAGCTTCAACAGCAGGGTCACCACTCAAACCGTGGTTTGCTTTGATGTACTTCAGAGCTTCAACGTACCAGCTAGGAGATAGGTCGAAGGTGCGGTTGATTTCAGCCAAGCCGCTGATCAGGTAGTCATCAATAGGACCAGTACCACCAGCGATTAAGCAGTAAGTGACCATACGGATGTAGTAGCCGATGTCACGTACACACTTGCTCTTACCACGAGAGTCAGAAGCGTAGTTAGCACCTTGCATCTGAGTGGTGTAGGGGAACTTTTGATAGACTGCGTTAGCTGCACCTTCAGCCAGGCTTTGAGCTTTGCTGCTCAATGCTTTTGCTGCATCCAAGCTAGCTGCGGCTTGACGGAAGCGACCGAAAGCAACTTGGAGTTCGGTGGAGCTGAGAAACCGTCCTTGAGAATCGGCGGTTGCGACGGCTTCTGTTAAAGGGGTTTTCATGTGACTTATTCTCCCAACACGTGTACAAATTTAGACAGCAAATAATGAAAACGAACAAAACAATTCGAGCCAGCTAAGCCTTAGCCCACAGCTGCCGCAGCTTGATCAAAGTAGCTGCTAACTTCAGCCATCAGGGAGCTGCAATCACCACGGGTAACACCATTGGGATCGTTAGCGATCGCAATAGCGGCTTCTTTCATCTTTTGCACGCCAGTAGCAACGGAACCACCGGGAACGCCCAGTGCCAAGTAGGTTTCACGCAGACCATTGAGGCAGCGATCGTTGAGAACGCTAGCGTCACCCGCGAAGATGGCATAGGTCACGTAACGCAGGATGATTTCCATGTCGCGCAAGCAAGCAGCCATGCGACGGTTGGTGTAAGCATTTCCGCCCGGTTGAATCAACTGGGGTTGCTCTTCGAACAATGCACGAGCTGCATTAGCAACGATTGTGGATGCGTTGCCAGTAATGCGGTTAACAACATCCATGCGCTTGCTGCCATCAGATACGAGCTTTTTCAATGCATCGATTTCAGCATCGCTGACATAAGCACCACGGGTATCTGCTTGAGAGACTACTTTAGTAAAAGCGTCGAGCATTCCAGCATCTCCTAATAATTTTGAGATTATTGAGTACACATGGTTCTCAAAGCGTGACTGAATTGATTTACTCACCGTTAAGTGACCACTTTGACAGGCTAAAGGAGCAGATCAATTCGCCTTTAGTCAGGTTGATAAACTTGACCAAAGTTTAGGAAGAACTCCCAGCGAACTATCTGATTTCGATTAGTTATCAGTTAGTCAATCAATATTGTGAATACTCAAGACAGTCTTTCAAAATTCACAGTGCAGTCCAATCAAATCTGCTTTAGAAAATCTCAATTTTCAGAACAGATTTGCGATCGCCTTAAAGTTTTTTTACTATTCAAAGCGGTTTAGTCGGACTACTAAAACCAGTGAAATGGTATGCAATGAATTTTGAAAAAATTGAACCTTTGTTCATTAAAGAATCAATGGTTTCTGTGCTTTGTGAACTTGATTTTGATTAAAGCAACCTTAATGTGCAAATTTTGTGCAAATTTGCAGCGGGAATCTGAATAGTAAGTTACGAAATATTAAAGGATGCCTCTATCCCAGGTACGATACATATTTCGGCGGCGTTACGTTCCTGGTTTTTACGGTAACAACTGTTAACAAGTGTTACTTTAGTTTACATTTGTTCAATTATAGTACGCTCAAATCACCCACGAGATGGATGATGCTTACAAATCGCTTGGACTGGCGATAGGCAGTGCTTATATAAATGAGTAACTATACCTAAAAGGCTTTAGTTTACTAATCAGGTTTAGAGCGTGAAATGCTGACTCATTTCAGTGACTCGCAACGGGTCAGTCAATCAGAATTGTTTCAATTCTTAAGGTTTATTTTATGAGTTTGCCGCTCGAAAATTGGTATAGAGTGCTACACACAAAGCTAGAAACAAGCACGTGGGGGCTGCATCCCGTCTTAACTTCTGAGAGTACTGCTACACAACAATTTGCAGACCAATTTGATTGTGGCGGCTGAAACCATCAAAATCCTGGTGTTTCTGATCCAATCTATGAATTTCGTAGGGGCGTTTCGCGAAACGCCCCTACAACGGTGATTAGTTTTTGAGAATCATATCGGCACTCAGCAACGTCAAAATCCTTATCCCGAATTCACCAGGCTCGACGCAGTTATAGCAACCCTAAATGATTTGTGAAAGTGCCCGCCCGATGGGTGGGCACTTTCACAAATCACCTTTTTCACAAATCAGATAGGACTGCTATATACCAATCAAATGGGGGGATGCATCAAATCAGATACCCCCTTATAGCCCCCCTTGGTAAGGACGACAACAGCCAGGGGTTCAATAAAACACATCTTCATATAAAAACGGTATTAGATACCCCAAACCCTCTAAAAAAGGAGATTTCCAGAATTTCCTTCTTTTCAAGGCTACGGTAGCAACACAAGTCTTCACAGCCCCCTACATCCCCAAAAATGGATTCATGTTCTTCAGAGGTTGGTTCAAACCGTTACGTAATCAAACAACATGGTTGTCATATAACGCTCAGTCCACTCTGTACCAAAAGACTTTTCCAGGACTCGTCGCGTCTTGTCATTTTGTTGTTGTTTGGTGCAATAGTTTTGTTGCCCGACAAGCACATTTTTGATATCGGGCTGTGCTGTCAGCGGTGTTTCCGTTGTCGCGATTTGACAATGAAGTATCAGGAACTGACGCACTCGATTGAGAAACTGATCTTCCTCTTCAGTGTTCATCGGACGGATAAACAAACAAAATTCTGAGAAGATGTCGCCCCATTCCGGCAGAGCACGGGGCTGAGAAAAGTGTGGTTTGGGTAACTCGGATAACCCTTGGTGATAGCGATGGGGCAGGGTGCGATCGCGGCTGATAGGAGATAGATCGGCGATCGCCGCACTAATTCCTCCTCGCTGACTGCCAACCAAATCAGTCCCAAAGATAGGGATGGCGTATTCGGGCTTGGGAAACATGACACAGTGTAAGATATCAAGCCCATTACCCACCTGAGCCAGTTCTAAATGCAACTTGCGAAATTGGGGAGTTTGATAACAGTGGTTTTCGATCGTTAACCGTTCGCCTTCAAGACTGCCTTCGATATATCCCAGGTCTTCTGGTACGACATAGGGTGAGAGATCCAGATATTGGTGCCAAACCTCTTCGATACAATCCGCCAGTCGGTGAATCAGAGGATGTTGGTTATTTCTTATTGACCCTTGCATGGTGATAAATAGCTTTGATGAAGTGATTTGATGGAGTGATTTATAGGTGCTTCTAACTTCCCTGGACTTGGAGACTTTAAAGTTCGGAAGCCTTCAGATTTAGGGGTTTGAAAATTATAGCCTTGGTCAGAAAGCTTAAGACAAAGGCAATGACTCAACCCCGGATGCTGGGCAAGCTTCCTGACTCACCTCCGCTCCATCGAATGTGGCTACGGCTATAAAACAGAGAATGGGGTTATCAGTTCACACTCTGATTTGTCTCTGGTTTGTCAGTGAGCCTCAACCTGCCCAGGCTTTAACCCGTTGTAAGCGGCTTAGAATTCGATTTGCCAGTTCGCCTCCCATCAACGGCTTACACAGATAGTCATCGGCACCAGCAGCAAACGCTTGTTGCTGATGGGTTGAGTCGGTTAAGACACTTAGAAATAATACAGGTAATCGTTGCCAGTGGGGGTCATTGCGAATCATCTGACACAGTTCAAACCCATTGATCTCTGGCAGGTTGACATCTAAAACCAGTACATCTGGCACAACCGCTTGTAAGACCGTCCAGAATTGTTGTGGATCGGCAAGGGTTGTGACCTTAAACCCCCAGGGTTTCAACAACGTTGGTAGGGTGCGTAACCAATGCTGATCGTCGTCAACAATCATGACCTTGGGAGCTAACTTCGATCGCCTCATTAAGTTGACCGCAGCGGTCATCGCTTGCTCTGGTGACGTTGAGTGGTCTAAAAAGAGTTTGCCTCCACGTCGCGCCACCTCCAGACGATCGCCAGTCCTTAGGCGATCGCCCATCACCACAATTGGCACCGTTGGATATCGCTGAGTGCAAGGTTGCACATACTGCAAGAACGGATGGGGTTGAGACACCTCACCGATCTCACTGGGCTTGGTTAAATGGTCAGGCAGACGCAACAGGAGCAGATCGGGCGGTTGTCCCGCGACATCGATCGCCATTTCTAAAGCTGTCAACGTGCTATCCAGTTCTAGCGGAGACACGATCTCGACCTGGATGCCGCGACTGCTGGCGATCGCCCCCATTGCCTGGTTAAAGGCATCTTCTGCGCTAACAAGTAGAAGCAGCGGCGAGTGTCCTTGGGGCACTTGGGATAATTGAATTTGAGTTGCAGATTGAATCACCTGCTGCAACTCAACCATGAGATGATGCATCAGAGGTGCCTGGTTTGGGTGCAGCGCATCCTGGCTGCCCAGCCAGTGTTCGAGTTGACGAGCCAGATGGACTGCCTTGTGCAAACCAAAGATGCTCAATGTTCCTGCCAGTTTGTGTGCCAGTTGTTGAGCCTGAGCTTGATGATGGGGAGCAAGGCGATCGGCATGGAGGGCTTGAATCGCTTCAAACAGAGCTTTGACCTGTTCCAGGCTGGTGGGTTTGGTTGTGCTCCAAACGTCATTGAGAAATGCCACGTATTGCTGTTGGGCATCGGCTGAGTAGGGATCAACCAGAGGAGCCGTGTCCTCTGTCGCTGAAGAATCTGTTCCTAGCTGCGAGGAAGATGCCCAGTTGGAGTCAGGGTGGGGCGATCGCGAAGATGGCTCCGTTGCCGCAGGAGATGAAGCCGAGGCATCAGGTTGAATCGCCTTGAGGTAATAACCCCGCCCATGCATGGTGGCGATGAAATCATGGGGCGCACCGACTGCCACTAACTTGTTGCGAACTCGTCGAATGTGCGATCGCACCGTTGCCTCCGAAGGAAACGCCTCCGACGACCACAGGTGATCCAAAATCTCCTCCGTGCTAAACACATGCTGGCTATCCCGCAACATCAGCTCTAGCAGTTCATATTCTTTGGTTGTCAGAGCCAGCGGTTGCCCCTTGTAAGTCACCTCACACGTACTGGGATTCAAAATCAAATCGCCCCAGGTCAGCAACGGAAAGGGATTGTTACTCCCCCGTCGCAACAACGCCCGAATCCGAGCGGTTAACTCAGTTTGGTCACAGGTTTTCACCACATAGTCATCAGCACCCGCATCCAACCCCTGCACCTTAGCGGTATTAGTATCCTGCGCCGTGAGCAACATAATTGGGGTTGCGTAGCCCTCCGTCCGAAATCGTTTGCACAAACTGATGCCATCTACTTTGGGCAATACGACATCCATCAGCATCAAGTCATATTCAAAGGTGGAGCCATACGTCCAACCCATCTCGCCATCCTTGACGCTGTCAACGATATATTGCTGAGCTTTCAACATTCTGGTGAGCACTTTAATGAAAGCATCATCATCTTCAATCAGCAAAATTTTCATCGCTCGGCTACCACTGGAGAATTCGGGCAATTTGCTCAGAGAGATGCAGCGAATTAAAGGGCTTGGTAATCACGCCCCTCACGCCTCTGGCGTGATCAGAGTGCCCTGTGAGTTGTGCCTTAGCCGTTAACAAAATCACGGGAATGTGTGCCGTGGCATCGTCAGATTGGAGGGTCTTCAAAGCTGTCATACCACTCATATCAGGCATCACTACATCTAACAAAATTACATCGGGTTGCTCTTGTTGAGCCAGTTGAATTCCCTGCCTGCCCGATGTGGCAACCAACACCTGCCAACCTGCCGTCATTCTGATACCAAACTGCACCACCGTTTGAATCGTTTCCTCATCATCAATAATCAGGATGCGTTTATTAGACATCAATCCTGCTCCGATTTGGGATTGGCTTGCGCCAAAGGCAAGGTAAGGGCAAAGGTACTGCCATTGCCGGGAGTGCTCTCAGCCCAGATTCTGCCGTTGTGTTGCTCTACAATCTTGCGACAAATGGCAAGCCCTAAGCCTGTTCCACCTCGTCTGTGGGAGTCAGCCGGATCGACCTGTTGAAACCAGTCAAAGATGCGTTCCAATTGATTGGCGGGAATGCCCTGTCCCTGGTCGCGAACCTGGAAGAGGGCTGACAGGAGGTGTGGGGTGTGGGTAACGGTCAGCCAGACCTTTCCACCAACAGGGGAAAATTTGATGGCGTTACTGAGCAGGTTCGTGAGGGCTTGCAAAATGTAATCGGCATCCGCCCACACGGCAATGGCTTCAGGTTGGGTGATGAGGGTAATGCCGTGCTGTTGTGCCATCGGTTGCATCACCAGAGCAGCCTGGGTGATTAGATCAGCGGCGTTGCATTCCCGGTAGTTCATCACAACGTTGCCAGATTCCATACGTTGCAGATCGAGGACATGGTTGACCAACCGCATGAGCCGTTCGGTACTTTCATCGGCGATCGCCAACATCTGGTGTCCCTCGCTGGAGAGATTGCCCAAACGCCCTGTCCCCAGAATCTTGAGAGCACTGTGCAGTGAGGTCAGTGATGTCCGCACATCGTGACTCATCACAGCGATCAACTCATCCTTGGTCTGGCGATCGCGTTGTTCCTGCTGCAATGCGGCTTGTAAGTGTTCCACATATTGCGCTTGCGAGAGTGCAAGGCTGATTTGAGCCGCCAGTTTTTGCAGGAGTTCCAACTCAACCTCAACCCACGATCGCACACTCTGACACTGATGAGCGATTAATAATCCCCACAGTTGGGGCAACAAAAGGCTATCTTGAGCCTGATTGTTTAGCGTTTGCACGATTGGCACCACAAGCTTGGCTTTGATGCCAAACTGATCGACAAACTTCACCAAACACTCGGCTAACCCCGATGCGGGGTGATGCACATCGGCGATCGCCTGCACTCGTCCCTGAGCGTAAAGCTGCTGATAGTCAGCCGGAAACACCTCTTCAGCAAACTCTTGATGGATCAGTGGCGGATATTCCGGCGACACAGACTCGTCCACAATTTTGCCCCTGCCGTCGGGTAAAACGTGGTAAATCAGAACGCGATCGGCTTGCAGAATCCGTTGCACCTCAGTCACGGTCGTGTGCAGGATATCCTTCAGGTACAGCGATTGGTGAAGCTTGAGGGCAACATCCGAAAACAACTCCACTTCCGATTGTTGTTGGCGCAACTCAGTCGGTGTTGCATTCTGCTGTTGATCATCGCGATCGCCAGGTGAAGATTGTTGGGAAGACCGCTCTACCACAAACTCAAACCGCCATCCAAAAGAACATCTTCAATTGTTTACGAAACACCCTTAAAACTTCAAATTGAAAAAAACCAATGTTGTAAATCTTTATAGGAAAGGACAGCCGTGTGCCAGTTGATTCAGTACAGCGGGGGTGTATCTGACGGTTAGGGGAGTGGCGGTTGAAACCGCAGCTACCAGAACAAAACCTGCCTACACTGGTTCAAAACCTCAGTCCGCGTCGGCGGACTCCGCTCCAATCGCCGCGAATTCATTCGCTGGGTTCAGTTCTCCAATCACTAGACACACCCTACAGCGGGTACCGTCCTGTTGAACGAGTGAATTACAACTGCGTGAAATACTAGAACATTCGTATTAAATTCATATGTATTAGTTCATTGGCTCCCCCTATGCTCGATCTGACCAAACTTGCCCGCCAAATGCAAGGCATCAGCCAACACCTGAGCCAGGAAGCGATCGCCAGTCGGCAGCGATTAGAATTAGCCGAGCGGCTTTTGCGCCAAGCCAGCGATCGCCAAGCCGATCTGGTCACCCTGCAACACACCTGGCGCGATCGTCTGGGATTCACCGCAGCGGAGCCTGTCGAGCCGTTAGATACTCGTGTGGCAATTTCCGCTGCACCCAATCTACATACCGTTTTAGCAACCGATGGCTCACAAATTGCCCCCAGTCATCACGAAATTGCCTACTGTTATCTGATTAACGTGGGGCGAGTAGCATTGCACTATGGGCAAAACCGCCATCCCCTGCTGGATAGCCTGCCAGAGGTGTTTTACCGTCCTGAAGACCTGTACCAATCGCGGCAGTGGGGCATTCGCACAGAGGAGTGGATGGGCTATTGCCGCACGGTGTCTGAAGCGACGGCATTGGCAGAGTTGGCGGAAGAGAAGAATGGCGGGGACGCGATTAATCAAAATGGCGGGGACGCGATTAATCAAAATGGCGGGGACGCGATTAATCAAAATGGCGGGGACGCGATTAATCAAAATGGCGGGGACGCGATTAATCGCGTCCCCGCATTGAGGGAACAACCCACATTGGCGATGGTAGATGGGTCGCTGATTCACTGGTTTTTAGAGCCATTGCCTCTGGAAGCCCGCGATCGCATCCTTCCCCCAATTCTGGAGGCATGGCAACGGTTGCAACGGTTGCGCATTCCATTGGTGGGCTATCTCAGCGCGGCTCGTAGCGGGGAGTCGCTAAACTTTTTAAGACTTCAGACCTGTCCCTATGAGGCTCCCGATTGCCAGAGCCACTGCCCCGGTCAGACCGAACAGGCTCCCTGTCAGGTGTTTGCCCCCTTACGCGATACGGCATTGTGGTCGCTAGTGCTGGAACCCGGACAGCGAGGGGCATTGTGGCGCAGTTCTGCCAAGATTTTGGAGTGGTATGGCGACCAAACAATTTACTTTTGCTATGTGAATGTGGGAGCAGAGATTGCACGAGTTGAGTTTCCGGCATGGGTCGCTGAGGATGCTGATCTGCTTGAAACCGCCCTTAGTCTCACCCTGACTCAAGTGCAAAAGGGTTATGGCTATCCCGTAGCGTTAGCAGAGGCGCACAATCAAGCCGTTGTCCGAGGGGGCGATCGCGCTCGGTTTTTTGCGCTCCTCGAACGAGAAATGATCCGGGCTGGGTTGCAAAACATCGGTACGTCTTACAAAGAAGCCCGCAAGCGAGGAAGCATTGCATAAGGAAGGATAAAGGATGAAGGATGAAGGATAAAGGATGAAGGATGAAGGATAAAGAAGAAGGATGAAGGATAAAGGATGAAGGATGAAGGATAAAGAAGAAGGATAAAGAAGAAGGAAGAAGGAAAAACGAAAAAGGAAGAAGGAAAAGTGAGACTTAGATCCCTGGCTGCTCTCTCAGCTAAAAGCATGACCTATGCCACTACCATCAGAAGCCGGGAATCTGAGTCAACAGATATCCACTCCCCACTCCCCACTCCCCACTCCCCACTCCCACCCCCAATTGGTGAGCTTGTCGAACTACTCCCCATACCCTGTTTCTGATGTTAAAACTGGCTTAGTTTCAGGTTCATGACTCATGCGATCGCCACTCTCCCACTTCCATCGCTTCACTCCCGCTTTTTTGCTATCCCTGGCTTTAGTGCCAATCGTCTCCGCTGCATCGTGGGGTTATGAAACACGAGGGCAGATGCAGTGGCGATCGCACTCTTCACCTTTGCAGGAGCATTCTGCTGACATCCGGCTCCAAAAGGGAAGCAGAGGAGATCTCGCACAGGCGAATCCAGACATCCTGTTCAGCACCGATGGGATGTTAGCCGATGGCGATCCGGTTTTGGATGATGGCAGTGTTTACGATTCCTACCGCTTCAACGGGCAAGCGGGGCAGGTGCTGACCATTCACCTCAACAGCACCGAGTTTGATGCCTATTTACTGGTCATCGATCCAACAGGCAAAATCATTGCGGAGAACGACAACGCCAGTCCAAATAACGGCAATGCTCGGCTTACGGTCACACTGCCTGAAAATTCGGGTTACGCCATCATCGCCAATAGCCGCACTGCCGGAGAACGGGGACGCTACACGCTGGTTGTCACCGCAGGAGAAGGAGAGCTAAGCCCAACGGCAACACGGCAGGCAGAAGGCGATCGCCTCCTGGTTCAAGGACAAGATCACTACCGTAATGGACGACTGCGAGAGGCACTGCCACCCCTGCAACAGGCACTCACCATCTTTCAAGAATTAGGCGATCGCCCCAGTGAAGGCACTACGATTAACACGATCGGACTGGTCTATCGCGGGTTGGGGCAACCCATCCAATCCGTAGAGGCATATCAACAGGGACTCACGATTTTTCAAACACTGCGTCAGGCAGCAGACAGCCAACGTCTGCGCGAGGGAGAAGGAGCCGCATTGATTGGGTTAGGCGCAGGTAATCGGGTCTTAGGGCAATACGAAGAAGCGTTGGACTACTATCAGCAAGCTCTACTCATCTATCGGCTCCCGGCTAACACCCCCCAAGAGCAACGCTCTCAACGTTATGGCGAAGGGGTTCTGCTGGACAATATCGGGGTGGTCTACATCAGCATGGGGCAGTTTTCACGCGCATTAGAGCAACACCGACAAGCCCGTGAGATTTTTCAGGAGATTGGCAACCGTCCTGCTGAAAGCATTGCCCTTAACAACATCGCCGCTGCGTATGAATGGTTGGGGCAATATCCCCAGGCACTTGAGCATTACGAGCAATCTTTAGCCATTAGACAAGAGGCAAATGACCCCATTGGACAAGGCAGCACCCTCGACAATATTGGCTTGGTCTACTCCCGGTTGGGGCAATATCGGGAATCGTTGAATTATCGCCAGCAAGCACTTGAGCTATTTCGGCAAGCGGGCGATCGCACTCAAGAAGCCATCGCTCTCAACAACATCGGCGTTACCTATGGCGATTTGGGCGACGATGACCGGGCATTAGAGGCATTGCAACAAGCCCTGACCCTGTCAGTTGAAACGGGCGATCGCGCTGGACAATCCGTGACCCTCAGCAATCTCGGCTTGTACTATTCGGGTCAGGGAGATTACGCTAAGGCATTAGAGACGTATCAGCAATCGGTAGCAATCGCCCGTGAGGTGGGCAACTTAGCCAACGAAGGGATTGCCCTCAACAATATGGGTTTGGCGTATACCTATCTGGAGCAACCCACTGAAGCGTTGGAATATTTTCAGCAGGCGTTGGCGATCGCCAGAGAGACAGATGACCCCCGTGCAGAGGCGCAAACCCTGTCTAATCTGGGTTATCTCACTCGAGAAACTCAACCGGAACTGGCGATCGTTTTCTACAAGCAATCGATCAACATCACCGAAAGCATTCGGGAGCAGTTGCGCGTGTTGCCTCAAGAACAGCAGGCATCCTTTACAGAAACCGTCGCGGATACCTATCGTCGTCTGGCAGATCTGCTCCTGCAACAGGATCGAGTGTTGGAGGCACAACAAGTCCTGGATCTCCTCAAAATTCAGGAATTGGAAGAATACCTGAACGATATTCGGGGCAATGAGCAAGGGGCGATCGGGCTGGAATATTGGCAAGCCGAGCAGACCATTACAGACCTGCACACCCAAACCCTGGCTCCTGTACAAGAATATTTTCGACTGCAAGCCATCCTCCCAACGGAGCGCACCCCGGAGCAACAGGCGCGACTGGCGGAACTGGGAGAAAGGCTAGAGGTGCAACATAGCTTTAGCCAATTTATCAATACGCCAACGGTAACCCGCCAGATTCAACAACTCCAACGGGTCGCTAAGGGGCAAAACCTCAACCCCGACCAGCTTTATCGCCTGCAAGACGATTTGCGATCGCTCGAACAAAGCACAGTCCTGCTCTATCCTCTCATCCTGGACGATCGCCTGGAACTAGTGCTGATCACGCCTAATGCTCCACCCGTTCGGCGCAGTGTGACCGTGAGCCGAGAGCAACTCAACGCTGTGATTACAGACTTTCGAGGGGATATCACCAACCGCACCCGCAGTTCAACCGATGCAGCGCAACAACTCTATCAATGGTTAATTCAGCCGATTGAAGCTGACCTCCAACAGGCACAGGCAGAAACCATTCTTTATGCTGCTGATGGCACCTTGCGCTACGTTCCTCTCGCGGCTCTTTATGATGGCGATGAGTGGTTGATTCAGCGATTTACGATTAACCACATCACAGCGGCTTCCCTGACCGATTTTTCTTCCAGTCGGCGACTCACCTCTGACTCCATTCGCGTGTTAGCTGCTGCCTTTAGTGACGCCGAGCGACGCTACAACTTTCAGGTCGGGACACGAGACTTTAGCTTCAATGGTTTACCCTACGCCGGAACCGAAGTGGAAAACATTGCTGCCGCTGTTCCCGATACGACGGAACTCTTCAACGACTCCTTTAGCCGTCGCACTGTTGAGCCGCAGTTAAATAACTACACCATTGTTCATCTGGCGACTCATGCGGAGTTTGTCTCCGGTCTGCCAGAGGAGTCGTTTATCTTGTTTGGCAATGGCGATCGCGTCACTCTGCGGGATGTCTCCAACTGGACACTCGAAAATGTTGATCTGGTTGTGCTGAGTGCTTGCAAAACGGCTGTGGGTGGGCAATTGGGAAATGGAGAAGAAATTCTCGGATTTGGTTACCAAATGCAACGCACCGGAGCACGAGCGGCGATCGCCTCCCTCTGGTCAGTGGATGATGGAGGCACCCAAATCCTGATGAACCGCTTCTACGCTGGATTAGAACAGGGGTTAACCAAAGCCGAGGCATTGCGGCAGGCACAAATTGCCCTGATTACGGGCGACATTCCAACATCCGCACCCAATCAAACCCGTCCCCCCTTTCACCGTCCCTACTATTGGGCACCCTTTATCCTCATTGGTAATGGCTTATAAGCCGTTTCAGATCTCCCGCTTCTACGAGCCACCGCAAGATGCTTGAAAGAAGCCGGGGATCGACGCTGAGTGTTGAAAATCACTGGTCAATCTTCAGTAGTAGGGTGTGTGCTCTTACAATAAAGAATTATCGTTCTCATCAAATCGGCTTAATCAGGAGTAAACGGCGTGCCAAAGTCCGTAAAGCATCTGTTGATCGGCTCACCAGAAGCCTATAGTGGTAAATCAGCAATCATTCTGGGAATTGCCCATCGGCTTCAACAACAAGGCTTAAGCATTGCCTACGGTAAACCTTTGGGAACCTGCCTGAGTGAGTCCGAATGTGATGCGATCGACGAAGATGTGCGCTTCATCGCAGAAACCCTAAATCTGACAGACGATCACCTCCGCCCTACCCTGATCTCGCTGGACGAAGCCACCATCAATCGCCGCCTCTCCGGGGAGGACAAAACGGATTATCACACTGCACTGCGAGACTATGCTCAATTGCTTGAAGGCGATCTGGTTTTGCTCGAAGGACCAGGCACTTTAAGCGAAGGTAAGCTGTTTGAGTTGTCCTTGCTGCAAGTCGCTCAGGCGATCGATGCGGCTGTTGTGCTGGTTACCCGATTTCAGTCAGGGCTAGTGGTAGATGCGCTGTTAACGGCTAAAGAGTCACTGGGCGATCGCCTGGTTGGTGTGCTCATCAACGACGTACCCACTGAGCAGTTTGAGTTAGCCAATCGTGACATTAAGGCTTTTTTAGAAGAACATGACATCCCTGTACTAGGCATTCTGCCGCGCAATGACCTGCTGCGAAGTGTCAGCGTTCGAGAACTGGTGCATCAACTCAATGCTGAAGTGCTCTGCCGTCCCGATCGCCTTGATTTAATGGTCGAGAGCCTCAAAATTGGGGCAATGAACGTTAACGCGGCTCTCAAGTATTTCCGCACTTCCTACAACATGGCAGTCGTCACTGGGGGCGATCGCACCGATATTCAAGTCGCGGCTCTCGAAACCTCCACCCATTGCCTCATCCTCACCGGACAAATTCCCCCATTACCCACCGTCGTCAATCGCGCTGAAGAATTGGAGATTCCCATTCTCTCGGTCGATCTCGATACCCTCACCACCGTCGAAATTATCGATCGCACTTTTGGGCGAGTCCGCTTGCATGAACCCGTTAAGGTGCAGTGCATTCGTCAACTCATGGAAAAACATTTTGATAGCGATCGCCTCTTGTCCCAACTCGGGTTAGAAGCCTTTGTCAAAGCCTAGTTTTACAAAACCATGGAATGGGAAAACTCAGTTCATCAGTTAAAACTGAGTAACCTTTGCCTATCCACGTATGCTTGTCCACATTCGGGTTTCCCCTCAAGGTTTTCTTGCTCTTAAATTTTGGGTTGTTTTGTAGATACTTATCTCAAATACTACAGTGTTTACATTCCGTTACTTAAGGAAACGCCCTACCATTACCACGGTAACTGGAACACCAACTATCAAGACTGGGATGCGATCGTAGAGCAGATGGACATGATGCTCATCCCTTCAAACTGGGAGTATGTTGACCGGAAAGTGCCTAAGCTGGTCACATAGCAAAGAAGTCGGGGTTTCTAGAAAACTCCGACTTCTTCAAACGACATCTATAAAGCAGCCTAGTAGGCTAGACAGGCTTATGCTTCTTCGTCAAACTCCTCGTCTTCTTCAAAGTCTGCATCCGCTTGAGTGACCGAGTTCGCCGAGACAACGGCTCCCATCTCTAGCTTCTGCCGCACTTTTTGCTCAATTTCCTTGGCAAATTCTGGCTTCTCTTCAAAGTATTTGATGCCGTTATCTCGACCCTGGCTAAAGTTTTCGCCGTTATAGCTATACCAGGCTCCCTTCCGGACAATCACACCCGTCTCTTCTGCCATATCGATGAGGCAACCCAATGAAGAAATGCCCTTACCGAAAATGACATCAAACTCAGCAACCCGGAAGGGAGGAGCTACTTTGTTTTTGGCTACCTTCACCTTGGCGCGGATTCCATACTCTTCGGTGCCCTTTTTCAGGGTTTGAATCCGACGAATATCGAGACGGACGGATGCATAGAATTTCAGGGCATTACCTCCCGTCGTGGTTTCCGGGTTGCCGTAGGACACCCCAATCTTTTGCCGCAACTGGTTGAGGAAGATCACACTACAACCCGTCTTACCAATATTTCCGGTAATCTTTCGCAGTGCTTGGCTCATCAATCGCGCTTGTAGACCGACGTGAGCATCGCCCATCTCCCCCTCGATCTCAGCGCGAGGCACCAGTGCCGCTACCGAGTCAACTACGACAATGTCGATCGCATTCGATCGCACCAGTTGATCTACAATCTCTAACGCCGCTTCCCCAGTATCAGGCTGAGACACCAACAAATTCTCAATATCGACCCCCAGAGCCGCAGAATAGGTAGGGTCAAGCGCGTGTTCTGCATCAACGAAGGCAGCCACACCACCCGCTTTTTGTACTTCGGCGATCGCATGGAGTGCCAGTGTTGTCTTACCTGAACTTTCAGGACCGTAGATCTCGATGACACGACCTTTGGGCAAGCCACCACCCAACGCCAGATCCAGGGTCAATGCTCCCGTGGGGACTGTCTCCACCTTCATTCGAGTCGCATCACCCAGGCGCATAATCGTACCTTTACCAAAGGTGCGATCGATCTGGTTGAGCACCAAATTTAGGGCTTTTTCTTTTTCAGAACTTTCATTGCTCGCTTTAGCCATTCGCGCCTCAAAAAACTTTTCTAGTTGAGTAGATGGACTGATCTCTCAGGAGGAAACCGACAGATTGAGCCAGAACCAGAGGATATCGCTAACAATACATTACAGCCTAGCTTGAAAACCATTGAGTAAATACAGTTGACACACCCCGTCAGGGCAAGCCGATCCAAAAAGCTGTTAGTAACTCCACGCAGGAGGCACCTCCATCAAGATTGGTGTAATGCAATCAAGCTTACTGTCAGATTTGAGAAAGTCTGGTTACTCTATAAACAGTTGCCTCTTATCCATTGTAAATTCTTTGCAGCCAATTTGCATACAAATGTACTATGCACAGGAGGTAAAATACCGAAAGTTTTTATTTTGTAGCAATTGAAGCTCTGAGGATGTGGGGAGTAGGGCGAAACCCTTAGCCAGAAGCGCAGCTTCCACACCTCCCTGTTCTGTCCCTCCTGACGGTTGCTATACACTTCAGAATGAACGGTCGATGATGAACCTTGCGATGCGATCTGAAGCATGACTCTCAACCTCCCCAATGTCCTATTTCCCGATACGTCGCTCTCTGTGGCAGGGTTAACAGCCTACATTCAAGCCTTGCTAGAGCACGACGACCAATTGCGGCAGGTTTGGGTGACTGGTGAGGTGTCGAGTGCGACCCGTTACCGCAGCGGCTTGTTCTTCACGTTGCAAGATCCGGACGCACAAGCCTCCATCAGCTGTGTGGTGTGGAGTAGTCAGATCAATAAGCTGGCAACGCTTCCAGCTCAGGGTGAACAATTGATTATTCTGGGCAGGATTCATGTCCATCCCCAACGGGGCAGTTATCAATTAATGGTGTGGCAGGCACTGCCAGCGGGAGAAGGCTTGCGGGCACTGCGCTATCGTCAATTGCGCCAACAACTGGAAAGAGAGGGGTTGTTTGACCCCAACCGCAAGCGTCCTCTGCCCAGACATCCCCAGACGATCGCGGTGGTGACATCGCCACAAGCGGCTGCCTGGGGTGACATTCAACGAACACTCAAACGCCGCTATCCAGGGTTGCATGTCCTGTTTTCTCCGGCTCTTGTGCAGGGGGATCAAGCCCCTGTCTCGATTGTCAGTGCAATTCGGCGGGTAGAACGGGACGGGCGAGCAGAGGTGTTGATTGTCTCACGGGGGGGCGGCGCAATCGAAGATATGGCGTGTTTCAATGATGAGCGAGTCGTCCGGGCGATCGCCTCCTGTTCCATTCCCGTTGTGGCAGGCATTGGACACCAGCGCGATGAGTCGCTGTCGGATCTGGCGGCAGATGTCTGTGCCCATACCCCAACGGCAGCGGCTGAACAAGCGGTTCCCGGTTTAATGGATTTGGTAGCTGAGCATCAGGAACGCCTGGATGCCTTACATCAAGCGGTGCAGCAGAACCTGAATGACTGTTTTGACCAGTGCGATCGCCTGCGAACACGCCTGCAACGACTCACCCCCGATCGCCAAATTCGCCAACGGATGCAAGCGATCGCCTGGATGCGTCAACGCCTGACCCAGAGCACTCAACAACGCTTGCAACACGCCAGACAATACTGCGATTTACTCAAACAAAAACTCACAACACTTGCCCCCCAGGCTGTGCTTCAGCGGGGATATGCGGTGGTGACGCAAGAGGATGGGGCGATCGTGCGAGCGGCAGCGGATCTTCTGCCTGGGCAAGACGTAACCATCCAATTGGCACAGGGAAGCGTCAAAGCCCAAGTCTCTGAAATCCTCAATACCCAACCTATCCAGCTTGTGGACAAGCCATTATGACTCATTCCCCCAGTGATCCCCGTCTTTCTCCAGCCCTGCCAGATAACTGGAATTATGAAGCTAAGGTGGCGGAGGTCGAAGCAATTATTAATCGCATCGAAATGGGCGACCTGGAACTGGCAGAGGTGTTTGACCAGTTTGCGATCGCCGTGACTCACCTGCACGAGTGCGAAACCTTCCTAAACCATAAAAAATCCCAAATGGATTTGCTGATTGAAACGCTGGTAGACAATTCTGAAGCTTTTTAAGGGACAAATCTTTTGAACCGATCAACCATGATAGAAAAAGGAGTCGATTGTTCCTAAAAGCCTAAATTTTCAGGAGAGCTTACTTTGAAGGCACAATATACGCAAAACGTGTCCAGCCTGGTGCTAGGGTCGCTCATTGCCGCATTGCTGTTTCTGAGCCTCAACTCGTTTATCATCATTAACCCCGGACAAGCGGGTGTGATTAGCATCCTCGGCAAAGCCAGGGATGGAGCCTTACTCGAAGGTATTCATTTCAAGCCTCCGTTGATCGCCCAGGTAGATGTCTACGACGTCACGGTGCAAAAATTTGAAGTCCCTGCCCAAAGCCTGACTAAAGATTTACAAAACTTAGAAGCCAGCTTTGCCATTAACTTTCGGCTTGATCCTACCCAAGTTGTAGAAGTGCGCCGCAAGCAGGGAACACTGCAAAACCTGGTTTCCAAGGTGATCGCCCCACAAACTCAGGAATCATTCAAAATCGCAGCGGCTCGACGTACTGCTGAGGAGGCCATCACTCAACGCAGTGAGCTTAAACAAGACTTTGACTCGGCTCTAAGCCAGCGGTTAGAAAAATATGCGGTGATTGTGCTGGATACCAGCGTGGTTGATCTCAACTTTACCCGCGAGTTTTCTAACGCGGTCGAAGAAAAGCAAATCGCCGAACAACGAGCACAGCGTGCCGTTTACATCGCCCAGGAAGCTGCTCAAGAAGCACAAGCCGAGATTAACCGGGCACAGGGTAAAGCTGAGGCACAACGCCTTTTAGCCGAAACCTTGAAAGCGGCAGGAGGTCAACTCGTGCTACAAAAAGAGGCGATCGAGGCTTGGCGTGAGGGGGGTGCTCAAATGCCCAATGTGTTGGTATTGGGCGATGACGCTGGCGGAGTACCGTTCTTGTTTAACCTCAATAACCTGGGGGTTCAGGCTCAATAAAAGGGAACCGATCGCCCTACAAAGCGATCGGTTCTCTTTAAGTATGTTTAGAACAAAATGGGCTTAGAACGAAACGGGTTGCGTTATTTACTCAAAAAGCCTTGCACCTGCTTTAGGGCAGCCTGTCCGATGTTGTAAACTGCCCAGCCACCAGCCAACAGCACAGGCGACAGCACCACGAGAATGCGCCAATCGAAATCCATCTGAAGATCCTCCCTAAAGATTTATGAATAACTCTCATCTTTATTTCTTATTTTGCGATCAGGTGGCGCAATTATCCAGATCTGTCTTCACATTTTTTTACACAGTTCCGGTGAAGCCTAGATCAGCTCCTTTCCCGGCGTGAACCAGTGCTAACTTTTCATATCGACGGGCGTGTTCGATCAGGTCAACTGCTTCCTCATCCGAGATCTGGCGTGCTATCTTCCCTGGAATGCCAACCACAAGCGATCGTGCCGGAACATCCTTTGTCACCACCGATCCCGCCCCAACAATGCTCCCTGCCCCCACTCGCACCCCGTCTAAAACGATCGCCCCAATGCCAATCAAACTGCCCTGCTCAATGTGGGCACTGTGAATTACGGCTCGGTGCCCTACCGTCACATAATCTTCTAAAACCGTTGGTTTACCCGGATCACCGTGCAACACAGCCCCATCCTGAATGTTGGTGCATTGCCCAATCACAATCCGCTCAACATCTCCTCGTACCACTGCTCCGTACCAGATGCTTGCTCCCAGTGCAACCTCCACCTGACCCATAACGGTGGCATTAGCAGCAACAAAAGCAGCTTGAGACAAATCTGGAGAACACCAATACAAGGACATAAGAAAAACAGTGTGGGCTAAACATCCCGGTTATAATAAAGCAACTTGGTGGTACATGGAGATGGTACTGATCACAACGATTGAATGATGAATCCAGCCCTACAGTATCCTATCTTCGGACCGGAGATTCAATGTCCTCATTGTCATCAAATGATCCCGGCACTGACGCTGACTGATACCTATCTCTGTCAGCGACACGGTGCATTTGAGGCTGATCCCAAAACCGCAGAACTCATTCATCTGCAATCAGGACGGCACTGGCGGCAGTGGAATAACGAGTGGTATCGACAACATACGCACCCCGATGGCATCCGCTTTGAGATCCATGAGGCACTCGATCGCCTCTATACTCAAGGCTATCGAGCCACACGGGTGATCATCGCGAAGCGATATCAAGAGCTCATTAGCACCTATTTAGAGCGCAGCACCCCTTGGCGGGGGCAATCGGAATCATCGCGACCCCGGCTATACGGGTTGCCGGTCGAGTTTAGCCCCGACCCTGAAGAAGAACCTTGTTGGGATGTGATTAACTTTGACCTGGATAAGGAACCCGGTGCCCCGGTGCGCTATCCTTACTTCCGGCTGTTTGAGTAGCTTATCAATTTTGAGTAACTTATCAATTCTTTACTCAAGCAGTCTTTACTCAACCAGATGATGTTCCATCGCAAAGCGGACGAGTTCGGCTCGATTGTTTGAGTTGGCTTTGCGAAGTAAGCTGCTCACATATTTTTCAACTGTGCGAGGGCTAAGGTGCAAGCGATCGCCAATTTGGGCGTTGGAAAGGCCATCGGTGAGCAGATCCAACACATCTTTTTCCCGTGGAGTCAGATCTACACTGCCCGCGATCGATTTCACTCGAAACTCAGAAGCGGCTAACTCATCGTCTAAGCGATGCTCCGACTCAACAGTCTCATTTTTTTGAGCGTCTGTGCTCTGGGCTCGTAACCGCCACTCTGACTGAATTAACTGCGATCGCTCTAATAAATTGCGAATCACCGCCCCCAACTCATCCAAATCAAAGGGTTTGGGCAGATAGAGATCGCAGCCCAACTGGTAACCCCGAATACGCTCCTCAGTGTTGGTCCGAGCAGTTAGAAAAATCACTGGCAACAATCGAAAAGCGGGCTGCCGACGAACTTGTCTGACCAACTCATAGCCATCCATCTCAGGCATTGTAATGTCGGTCACAATCAGGTGAGGCTGATATTGCTCTACAAGAGACAGTGCCTTTTGACCATTTTCTGCCACAACCACAATATAGCCAGAGAGTTCGAGATAGTCACCGATTGAAAGCCGAGTGCCAGGGTCATCATCAACGACAAGAATGGTCAGAGGCATGAGGCTTACAACATTTACGTAGAAATTACTGTCACTTTATAAGTTAAGCGAATATCGCTCGAAAGTAGTCCGTGTATTGACTGTATCTCAGTAATTTTTCGCTTGATAAACAATAAGTATTTAAAACTTTATTTTCTGTGACACACCTCCAGTCTAACAAACGCATTCCTGTTCATGGACAGGTGGAGAACTGCCACATCAGATGTAACCGCATTTGAAGAGAACTCTCAAAATATGAAGTCGAGTCACTGGTATGATGAGCTTGACCGAGCTTTAAAATTCTTTATAAACGTGATTACGGTATTACATCTAAATCTTAAGATAGCGACGATTTTCGTCTTGACTTCATGGTGCAGGAGATAGAGGAGTGCAAGAGAGTTCATTGCTTGAGCAGACCCACAGTCACACACAACGAAACCCTATAGAACCCATCCGCGTTGGTGTGATTGGTGTTGGCAATATGGGTCAACATCACACTCGCGTGCTGAGCCTTTTGAAGGATGTAGAACTGGTTGGAATCGCAGATGTCAACGTCGATCGAGGGCTAGATACTGCCAGCAAATACCGAGTCCGCTTTTTTGAAAATTATCACGACTTGCTGGGGCTCGTAGACGCCGTCTGTATCGCCGTCCCGACTCGATTGCACTACTCAGTAGGCATGACGTGTTTGCAAGCAGGTGTCCATGTTCTCATCGAAAAGCCGATCGCTGCCAACATTGCTGAAGCTGAATCTTTAGTCAATGCTGCTGCCGAATCGCATTGCATTCTTCAAGTTGGGCATATCGAACGCTTTAATCCTGCTTTTCAAGAGTTGAGTAAAGTCCTTAAAACAGAAGAGTTATTGGCATTAGAGGCGCATCGGATGAGCCCCTATTCCGATCGCGCCAATGATGTCTCGGTCGTGCTGGACTTGATGATCCACGACATTGACCTGCTACTCGAATTGGCAGGTGCACCCGTCAGTAAGCTGACCGCCAGTGGTAGTCGTGCCTCTGACTCCGGCTATCTCGACTACGTCACCGCGACCCTGGGCTTTACGAATGGCATCGTTGCTACGCTAACCGCTAGCAAAGTCACCCACCGTAAGATTCGCCGGATTGCAGCCCACTGCAAAAACTCCTTGACCGAGGCTGACTTCCTCAACAATGAGATTTTGATTCATCGGCAAACCACGGCAAATTGCCTGACAGACTATGGGCAGGTGCTCTATCGGCAAGATGGGTTGATCGAAAAGGTTTACACCAGCAATATTGAGCCACTCCATGCTGAGCTAGACCACTTTGTTAACTGTGTACGCGGTGGCAACCAACCCTCTGTTGGTGGAGAGCAAGCCCTGAAAGCGCTGCGCCTCGCCAGTTTGATCGAACAAATGGCACTGGATGGGCAAGTCTGGGAGCCTTGCAACCCCAACATCACCCTTGCTGATCCGTCGGCACCTCATGGGCTGAAGTACTAAGTACAACTCGTCATAAATAAGGGGGGAAATTTGGGGTGCAGGGGTGGAACCCTGGCTAGGGGCAACGCCCCACACGCCCCTGATTTTATTGCCAAGCCCTATCTGTGAATAGCAGTACTAAGGATCACGGATTAAAAAGATTTCCAAGAACTAATACCAATTTGAATTGGCTTCGCTGCACATGATTCCGTAAGGGCGTTTCGCGAAACGCCCCTACCGAAACCCGATTGGTAAATTCTTTCTCAGAAATCTCCTTAATCAATCGGCAAACGGTGCAGGCGGGTTTCGTAGACCAGGGCTTTGCAATGGATTTGACGGCTTTTAGCCTTCATCCTTCCACCTCGCCCAGCACATCGCGCAACCAGGCTTCTACTCGATCGCCCATTGCTGCCATTGAGTACTGTTGCTCTGCTTGTTGGCGACAGGTGTGTCGGTCAATGTCTCTAAGACGTGCGATCGCCTCGACCAATCCATCAATGCTATCGGGTTCGACCAACCATCCTGTTTTGCCGTGTTCTACAATCTCGGCGGGTCCACCCCGACGGTAGGTGATTACCGGAACACCACAGGCAAGAGCCTCGATCGCCACATTGCCAAATGCTTCAACCCACTTAGGGGTCATCAGCAATCCCTGGCAGGTTCCCAGGCTGCGTTGCAGTTGTTCCGTCGGCAGAAAGCCTCCATATTGAACGACAGCGTTGGGATAGATTTGGCGGATGGTTTGCCAGTAGGCTTCATCTTGAATCGCCCCCCAAATCTGGAGGGGCAGTGAGGCTTGATAGGCAGCCGCGATCGCATCCTCCAGTCCTTTTTCAGGAGCGATGCGCCCAACCCAGGCGAGTCGCTCTTCCGGCACTTCACAAAAATCGTAGAGCACGAGATCCAGCCCATTTCCTAAAGAACGGCATTGATCTGCAAAGGCAAATGTCTCTGCCTGGGCACGGCTATGAACCCCGATCGTTCCTGGAAATTGATTTGCAACCTGCTGAATGACCTGATCCATCGCATTCGTCAATGACCCCATACTGACCAAATGAGCGATTGGGCGATCGAAGAAGGATGTGAGATAAAAGGGCAACCAATCATAGGCGAAGTTAATCAACACATCATAGTCCTGTTGGACTTGATGGGCATACTGCCACATATTGGCTATCACCGCATCTTCTGGGATGGCGATCGCCGCGGTGCGGTCTTGCGTCTGGGCAGCGACCTGCAATTGTCCGGCAATTTCGATCAGAGGCACATGAGTCAGGACAGAGCCAGTGGGGGCAACCACTTGCACCCGATGACCTCGTTGTTGTAGCTCAACTGCGATGTTGCGGAGAGTTAATTCGACCCCACCCCCCAAGCCAGAGCCGAGAGCACCTACCGAGGTCGAGAGCATTAGTATGTTAAGTGGTTGAGCGATCGCGGTTACTCCCGATTCCATGCGTTGAGGGCTACACGTCTCCTGGCAGATGCTCAGGCGTTCTGTTAGAGAGGCTTGCTCCACTACTCAGTTCAGGCACAGAGCGGATTCGCCCTAATTGCCCCAATGCCCACCGTGCTGTTTCCTGCACTTCCGCATCAGGATCACTGGCAGCATGAGCCAACAACTCACTCATCTGACTGATCAAATCATAGACGCGGGTAACATCGCGAATTGCATTTTTCCGAACGTCAGAGCTGTGATCCTGCAAAGACAGCAATAGGGCACGATTCATCGGTTTGAGGGTGCGCACTCCAATCTCTGAGATCGCCGCCAGAATAAGACTGCGTTGGCTGGAGTCAGCATCCATCATGAGATCAACTAACGGCTGAACTGCTTTAGAATCGCCAACCTGTCCCAACTCCCAGATAGCTTTGCGTCGCTTGACCGGGTCAGGGCTTCGCAAATCATCAATTAGTTCGTCAACAATATCAACTTTAGCTAAGCGAGTAGTTTCGTTAACTGGAGAAATTTCTGCCGGAATCGCCTCCGATGCCAGATGAAGGGTGACGCCTGCCGTTCCGTTAGTGGAGACTCCGTTAGCAGACACGCCATTGGTCGGTGCTTCCTCCCTCGTTACAGGCTGAACTTCGGTTAGCTCTGAGACGACCTGAGTCGGGGTAGCCACGGGTTCATCAGGCGATCGCTCTGAGTTAGATTCCTTCACAGCGGAAGGTGCCATCTTTGAGGGAGCCAAACGCTTGATCCGGGGGCGAGTATAGCGATAAAGCGCAAACCCCACCACGGCAGAGGCAGCCAGGATGACCGCTATCCAACCCTGTCCGCTGCGCTCGGATGTCCCTGCAACATTGGCTGTATCGCTTGTTGTTTCAGGTTCTGTCTCGCCTGTTGGGGTTGGAGGTGCTTCGGGAGTTGCTGATGGGGTTGGTTGAGGTGCGGTGTCAGGATTGGTTTCTGAACTGGAGGCGATCGCTTCCTGTAACTGCTGGAGGGTAGACTCACCCACTTGTCCATCTACCGGCAAATTGGCTTGCCGTTGAAATTCAATCACCGCCGATTTCGTCTGATCTCCAAAAATGCCATCCGGCTTGCTCTCGTAGTACCCCAGTTTTTGTAAGATTGCTTGCAGTTCAGAGACGCGCTCTCCACGACTGCCAAGTTTGAGAATAGAGGTGTCTTCATCAGGAGAGGCAGTAGAAGATGCTTCAGACTCATCTGTAGCCGTGGCATCTGTTGAAGCTTGGGCAATCAGTTCACGCGAGACAGGATGGTAACCTCCTAAAGGTGACGTGGCATAGGCACGAGCCTCAACAGGTGTAACGCCCAGGATAGAAGTAACGCTTAAACCTGTGAGATAGGAAATGAATACGATATTGATGCGGTGGGACATGATTATATGAGTTCGAGAATTACATCTGGACTGATTAAGTTTCAGGTGAACTCAATTGGTTTCAATCCGAGTGATTGTAGATGTAAATGCTGACCTTACTTTTAGAGCCTCACACAAAAATCAAGACTGATACTGCGATCGCAGATCAATCGCTATCGCCTATCCATAAAGGTTAGAACGGCGTTCAGGGATAACTTTCCCCATGAGCAGCATAGCCCATACCCTCACAAAACCTTTATGCAAGCGACGGATTGCAATGCCCCTGTGCTCCTTAAATACTATAAATCTCTTGCAAGCGAGATTTTTCCCCTACCTCAAGATAGGTTAGTAGAAAGTACTAACTACTCCCTGAGAGGACAAATGCTTAAGGATTGTTAATTATTCTAGTCTGTCTAATGCCAGCTCAGTATGACAAACCGTTGATCTGTAAGAAATATTATTTTGTTCTCAGTAACCCCCTGATTACCCTGGTTCACACCATTTTAGGTATCACAACCCAGTAGCCAATCAGAGAAGTCTGACGGAGTACTAACCGCGCCAGCCATTCTCCAGCTTTCGAGCTAACCCTCAGGCTCAATCTCTGAGAGCACCAACTGTGCAGATGCCTCTCCAGATTTGGAACCAAGCTGAGTAACTTCTGAAACAGCCGCATTCTCTGGCTGGGAAGTAACGCGCTGACTGAACTTAGTCTGGAACAGTCGCGATAGTACCTCTCGTTGATTGATGAGATAGATACTGACCAGCGTTAGCCCAACCCCAACCCACTGCACTGAAGTCAGCACCTCAGACAACACCAAATTGCCAAACAGCAGAGCAAAAACTGGAGTCAAAAACGTGAGCGAACTCAGACTCGTCAGATTACCGCTTGCTGCGAAATAAAAGAACAATCCATAGGCGATCGCACTACCAAACACGGTCGCGTAGCTTAATGCCAACCAATCATAACCAGTGAGGTGAGTCCACTGCTGAGCTTCAAAAACACCTGACAACACAAACAGCGGCACACCCCCAAAAATCATGTGCCAACCCGTCGCCACTACAGGGTCAACGTGCTGACACACATAGCGCACCAGCACAGTACCCACCGCCATCGACAGAGCCGCCAACAGCATCAGCCACTCACCACTCTGAAACAACTGCTGCACCACGTTGACACTGGATTGTCCGGCGATCGCCCCCCACTGACCATGCAACGCTGCCAGCACCCAATCATCTGGCAGACCAATCAAGCTAATGCCCACAATACCAAACGCCAGCCCCAGCCAACCCCACAAACCGACCTGCTCGGCAAACAGAAATCGCGCCATCAGAGCCACTGCCAGGGGCTGAGAGTCAATCATGACGGAACCCAGTCCGGCTCCAGTTCTCATTAAGCCTTCCGCCAGAAATCCCTGGAACAATGCCCCATCCACGAATCCAAACAGCGCGATCCAGAGCCATGCAATGCCAGTCTTTGGCTGAGTCCTGCCCATCGCGATCGCGGCAATCAGGATAATGATGCCTGCGGGAACCAGCCGCACTCCTGCCATAAATAAAGGAGTGGTGTGATCAATCGTTCCCTTCATCGCAACCATTGCCGTTCCCCAAAGAAAAAAGGGAGCCACCAATAGCAGAGGGGCGACGGTCAGTTTGGACTCAGTTAGCTTTGATTGCATCAGCAGTTGTCCATAATCTATGTATTGATATTAAAGCAATCTATGTAGTTTTGTTAAGGCAAAAATGAGGAAGAGGGTGAGATAGCCCTACAGAATCTAATTCACCAACCCAGACAAAATAAGGCAAACTAGAATTCAGCCTTATTGACAAGCTCACTTCATAATTTAGTAATCTTGCAAGGTGATGTTTTTGCGGGGTCGTCAATGTTTGCACCCTACATAACCCACTCCACTACCCACAATTTTTGATATCGAGTCTTTAAATTGCTATGATTTGGCCCTTTAAGCCACGCTTTCGTAAACAAATTGCCCGAATTGAAGTTAATGGTGCGATCGCAGGAGCAACTCGTAAACGAGTATTAGAGGCTCTCAAAACCATTGAAGAACGTAAGTTTCCAGCATTATTGCTGCGAATTGATAGCCCTGGCGGTACAGTTGGCGACTCCCAAGAGATTTACAGTGCTCTGAAGAAGTTAGGAGAAAAAATTAAAATTGTCGCCAGTTTTGGCAATATCTCTGCCTCTGGTGGTGTCTATATCGGTATGGGTGCCAGTCACATCGTTGCTAATCCCGGCACGATTACAGGTAGCATTGGCGTGATTTTGCGCGGCAACAACTTAGAGCGGTTGCTTGAAAAAGTGGGTGTTTCCTTCAAAGTCATCAAATCCGGTCCCTACAAAGACATCCTGGCATTTGATCGGGAGTTGACCGACCCAGAAAAACACATCCTGCAAGAATTAATTGATGTCAGCTATAGCCAGTTTGTGCAAACGGTCGCTGAAGCCCGCCATCTGTCCGTTGAAACCGTCAGAAGTTTTGCCGATGGGCGCATCTTTACAGGTCAACAAGCCCTGGCATTGGGAGTGGTCGATCGCCTTGGCACCGAGGAAGATGCTCGCCGATGGGCAGCCGAGTTAGTTGGGTTAGATCCAGATAAGACTGAGTGTTATACCTTTGAAGAGAAGAAGAGCGTTGTCAATCGATTTCTCTCAGGGAATGATCGCTTACAAAATTCATTGGAAACTCGCCTATCTTCGACCACCGAATGGTTAGAGTTTGAACTATCAACGAGTGGCTTACCACTGTGGTTATATCGACCCTAGCGTTGCTATCAATATTAAAGATGTGAACGTTAGGTCAACTAAACTGGGTGAATCCTAAAGAATTCGCAATTAGCGCATAAAACGTTGTATCAATTGGGTGCAACGATTAATTTGGGAAATATTAATTCAGTACCCATCTGAACCGTGAAAGCTAAGGAGGACGATTACGTGGGCTGGCGAGTGCAAGCAATTCGAGGGGCAACAACTGTTTCAGAAAATTCAGTTGAAGCGATTAGAGAAGCCGTAACCGAGTTATTGGATGAGCTAGAAAGCTGCAACCAACTCGACCCGAATGACATCATCAGTGCCACGTTTTCGGTGACTCGTGATCTCGATGCGATCTTCCCAGCCGCGATCGCCCGCCAACGACCTAAATGGGATAACGTCCCTCTCCTGGACGTACAACAGATGCATGTTGAGGGCAGTCTAGAGCGTTGCATTCGCTTCCTGATTCATGTCAACGCTGACCCTTTGATGAAGATTCACCACCCTTACCTGCGGCAGGCAAAAGCCCTGCGCCCAGATTGGAGTATGGCATCTCTGTAAGAGAAGGATAAATGATAAGGGATAAAGGATAAAAGCTTCATCCAGTTATCTTTTCCTCTTCAGCCTTCATCCTTTATCCTTTCCCCTAAAGAACTGTCCCAAAATTTCTCTGGGCGATCGATCCCAGGTGTCAATGTGCTGGTAGATCAACGCCTCTGAATTGAGGGAATAGGTCGAAGTGCCGTTGAAGAAGATTTTGGCTTTCCAGGGGACTCGCAACGTGCCACGCACTGTCCACGTTGCCAGGATTTCTGCTGGAGTAGACTGGTCAATCGTGTGCAGATCAAAATAAATTTCGGTGAAAAACAGGCGAGCGTGAAACCGCAGCGTCCAGAAGATAATCCGGTAGTTAAATTTGCCCTTGAAGGTATTGACCGGATCCCGAAAGAAGATATCTGATGTGTAGATATCGTAGGAGATATCACGCTCAAACAGGGTTGGCAGGTCAGCCCACAGCGTTTTAATCACCAATTCGACTGGCGGTTGAGCGGGTTCTACTTCCGGCATCTGTTCTGGCTGACTCATCTGGACGTGATCTCCCGCATACTACCCCAAAATTGAATCCAGGGAATTTCTGGAGTGGCTGTAAACTGCGGATCGCCCATCCCTAAGACAACCCACTTGCCATCTTCCAACTGCCCCACATCAAGCGACACAAACGGTACCTCGATCTGGGCGATCGCCCGAAACACAAGTTCCATCAAGGCTTCCTCTTCGGGGGTTGAGAGATAGCGACCTGGGTGATCCCCTGCCCAGGCATAGCCGTAGGTGATTAAGGTTTGGCGATACAACACAATGCGAAAGACCCGCCCAAACCCCATGCCAATGGGGCTTTTGTGCGATCGCAAAGAAACCGCAGCTTGCAAAATCACGCTATTGTGCGCTCTCCTGGGCTGTTGCAGGAGCGGTGTGACTAGCTGTTGCAGTTCTTCTAAAGTAGTGGCACGAGGACTGAGGAGATTGAAGGGAGCTTCGCCTCGTACAGCAATGGGTAAGCCTAACTGGGCGATCGCTGCCTCACACTGAGCCACGTCCCTCAGCAAAAAACTGGTAGGGATCACGTCTTGCAAACGCTGATAAATCTGCCCAAAATCATAAACTGCTCGGTGTTCTTCAGGTGAATTTAAGAGCCGAATGCTTTTCTGCAATGCCTGTTGATAGATAGCCGCATACTGGTCAGCGGTAGGTGTCTCACCAATCCACACCGCCACTGTTTCAACTGGCTGATGCGGCACCTGATCCAGTGTAAGGTTGGTAGTTTGAGCTCCAGATGCCCGTTGAATCGAATAGACGGGTAACTCCAAAAGCTTAGCGATCTCGACAGAGGCATACAGCCCTTGATTTCGAGTCGGTGCTGGAGGGGTGTCAACAACATCGCTGAGAACAATCATGAAATGAAAGAGGGCAGTACACTGGAAGAATCCGCTGAGTTCTAGAAGATTGTCACACAAATATGGGTCAGCAAGCCTACCTGGAAACCAAGCTGTCTCCTCCCGTTGCAGAGAAGCATCCTCACATCCTGAGCATCCACGAAGATGAGCGCGTTGATCCCTACTACTGGATGCGCGATCGCAACGATTCAAATGTCATCGCCTATTTAGAAGCCGAAAACGCTTACACTCAAGCCGTGATGCAGCACACAGAAGGGCTGCAAAAAGCTCTCTATGACGAGATGTTGGGGCGAATTAAGGAAACTGACCTCTCCGTCCCCTATCGCAAAGATAACTTTTATTACTACACCCGCACCGAAGAGGGCAAAGCCTACCCCATCTATTGCCGCAAAAAAGGCAGTTTAGAAGGCGAAGAAGAAGTCATTTTGGATCAAAACGTCTTAGCTGAAGGTCATGAATTCCTGACCTTGGGAGTCGTCCAGGTTAGCCCAGACCATCGCCTGTTGGCGTATTCGGTAGACACCGCAGGCAACGAGCTTTACACCTTATATTTCTTAGACCTGACCACACGAGAGCGATACCCAGAGGCGATCGCGGAGACGTACTATTCTCTGGAGTGGGCAAACGATAGCCGCACCGTGTTTTACACCCAGGTAGATAGCACCAATCGCCCCTACAAGCTGTTTCGTCATGTGGTCGGTACGCCTGCCAGTGAAGATGTACTGGTGTATCACGAGACAGATGAGTCTTATTTTCTGGGAGTTGAGAAAACCCGCAGCGAAGCATACCTGCTCATGAGCCTGGGGAGCAAGATCACCTCAGAGGTTCATTACCTCAAGGCAGACGATCCCTTGGGTGAGTTTCAGGTGATTCAGCCGCGATCGCACGGGATGGAATACAGCGTTGATCATCATGGCGACCACTTCTACATCGTCACCAATAACAATGCCATCAACTTCAAGCTAGTCAAAACCCCCGTAACTACGCCTGACCAACCTCATTGGGAAACCATCATTCCCCATCGCGAGGATGTGCTGCTGTCAGGCATCAGCGTCTTTACCGATCACCTGGTGATTTACGAGCGGCAGGGTGGGTTACCTACAGTGCGGGTGCAAAAGCTATCCACAGGTGAAGAACACAGCCTTTCTTTTCCAGAACCAACCTACTCGGTACGAGAGGGCAGTAACCCAGAATTTAACACCAATATTCTGCGGTTCAGCTATTCGTCGATGATCACCCCCTCCTCCGTATTCGACTACAACCTGGATACGCAGGAGCGGGAACTGAAGAAAGAAACGGAAGTCTTGGGCGGATACGATCGCACCCAATACGCCAGCGAGTGGATCAGTGCTACAGCACCCGATGGGGTACAGGTGCCCATCTCCATTGTTTACAAACGGGGCACGCTGAAAGATGGCAGCAATCCCCTGCTGCTTACGGGATACGGTTCCTATGGCGTGAGCTATCCTGTCACGTTCTCCTCCAATCGGTTATCTCTGCTCGATCGCGGAGTCGTGATTGCCCTTGCCCATATCCGGGGTGGCAGTGAGTTGGGGCGCAAGTGGTATGACAACGGCAAATTCCTCAACAAAAAGAACACATTCACTGATTTCATTGCCTGTGCTGAGCATCTGATTCAGGAAGGATGGACGAGCCGCGATCGCCTCGCGATTAACGGTGGCAGCGCAGGAGGATTGTTGATGGGAGCGGTGATCAACCTGCGTCCCGATCTGTTTAAGGCGGTAGTTGCCGATGTGCCCTTTGTCGATGTGGTGACAACGATTCTCGATCCCACATTGCCCCTGTCAGTGTTGGAGTGGGAGGAATGGGGCAATCCCAACGACAAGACCTACTACGACTACATGAAGTCCTATTCCCCTTACGACAACGTCACCGCTAAAGACTATCCCGCCCTGCTGATCACCGCTGGCTTAAATGACTCGCGTGTGTCGTACTGGGAACCTGCCAAGTGGACGGCTAAGCTGCGCGATCTCAAGACCGACAACAACGTTTTATTGCTCAAAACCAATATGGGTGCAGGGCATGGCGGTGCCTCTGGTCGCTATGAAAGCCTCAAAGAAATTGCCTTTGAATACGCTTTTCTATTAGACCAATGGGGGATAGCTAAACCTCAGTAAACAACGTTACAAGTAAAAGCGTTAGTAGGTGCGAAAGAGATTTCACCCGGATGTGTCCATCACCCAACTCAACAGTTTGGGATAGTTACCATGCAGCCATTTACGACTGAATTGCGAGTCCGCCATTACGAGATGGATGCGCTGGGGCACGTCAACAATGCTGTCTATCAGCACTATTTAGAACAGGCCGCGATCGAACACTCAGAACATCTCGGCTTTACGCCCGCTCGTTATCGAGAACTGGGTGGCTTGTTCGTGATGCGGCGAGTGGAGATTGAATACCTGCGTCCGGCGATCGCAGGCGATGTCCTCTCCATCCAGACCTGGGTTCAGGAAATGCGGGGTCCACGGGCCGTGCGGTCCTACGAGATTCGCAAAGGCAGTAATTCTGAGTCACTCGTCACTGCAACAGCATTATGGGTTTGGGTGGAAGTCGCCACCATGCGTCCGCGCCCGATTCCCAATGAGATTCTGGCGACGTTTGGACAACTAACCAGCAAGGGGAGGATATCACCATGACCGCGATCGCAGAAACCTGGCAACACGAATACCTCATAACAAATGGAGTACGCCTGCATTACGTGACTCAAGGGGAAGGACCGCTGATGCTGATGCTACACGGCTTCCCCGACTTCTGGTACTCCTGGCGACACCAGATTCCCGAATTTGCTCGCGATCATAAAGTCGTCGCAGTGGATCTCCGGGGCTACAACGACAGCGATAAACCTGCCGAAAAATCCGCTTACACAATTCCGATCCTGGTCGAAGATGTCGCCGGAATTGTTCGAGGCTTGGGGTATGACCGTTGCGTTTTAGTTGGTCACGACTGGGGAGGGGCGATCGCCTGGAACGTGGCTTACACCCATCCTGACCTCATCGATCGCCTGATTATCCTCAATCTGCCCCATCCTGCCAAGTTTCAACAGGGCTTGCTCACCCCCCAACAGTTGCTCCGCAGTTCCTACATTTTCTTCTTTCAACTGCCATGGCTCCCCGAAGCCGTCCTCCAGTGGGATAACTACCGGGCGATCGCCGCTGCCTATCAAGGTATGGCTGTCGATAAAACCGCCTTTACTAGCGAGGATCTCGAAGCCTACAAAACAGCCGCTGCCAAACCAGGAGCACTCACCAGTATGCTCAACTACTACCGCAATCTGTTTCAAAACGGAGTCAAAATGACGGGCAAGCAATGGAGCCTTCTTAAAGTTCCCACGCTGTTGATCTGGGGCGAGAAAGATATTGCCCTGGGCAAAGAGCTAACCTACGGCACTGAGAAATACGTTGAAAACTTACAAATCCGCTATTTCCCGAACTGTAGTCACTGGGTTCACCACGAACAACCCCATCAGGTCAATCAAGCCCTGCGTGAGTTTTTAGCAACCTGAAACCGAGGGAACAGGGAACAGAGAGGAATGAATAAAGTTTGATACGATACAATCAAAAACAATCGCAACTTATTCGCAACCTGTCATGCCCGAAAGCGGAGTCAATGTTTGCCCCATTTGTGGTGTCAAAATCATTGCAATGGTTGGAGGAGATCGAGTCCTGTTTTCAGTCGGTCCCCCCGGCACCAGAGCGACCCTGTGGGCAAGAGTCTGTCGCTATACTCAAAAACCGGGCTGCATTAATAGCAATCCGCAGGCGGGCAGTGGTGGTTCCTCAAATGACTCCTATCAATCTCCACGGTAGCGTGAGAAACCGCGATCGCATTTCAAATGGATAGTTGCATATGGGTAGTTGCCTGAACTGTTTTGTAATGATGGCAATACCATAATGGGATTATGCAAAAGTTACTTTTTACTGACCGAGAAACCGTTAAGGGGCGCGCTATTTTCCTAGGTGAGAGCCTCGACTTAAAGGCATTAGAGAGGGCAGACTGCCTGGCTAAAACCCCTCTCGTTGTTACGGCTGGAGAAAATGGTTGTGCAGTGCTGTTTCGCTACGGCGCGATCGTGCTCTTTGGTTTAGGACCTGTCGAGGAAGTTTCTTTTCTTTCCTATTTAAAGCCACTCGTTATTCAACCTTTCTCCTCCCCTGAGACGGAAGAAGCCTCACTCAACCTTGATCCTGCGGCGGCAGGTCGAGTCGAAAACGGCATTATCTGGATTCAAGAATTTAGTATTGCTTGTCTGCAAATCGTTGCTGATGTCTTAGCCAAGAGTGTTGTACTGGCTCATTATGAAGCGGGCACAGCAAATGTGTTTGACCAGATTGAACCCTTTGCCGACGAATTACAGCGGACAACTAAAAATGAACGGTGGGGCAAGGAACTGTTACGCCAGTTAGGCACGACCCTCTCCATTCAACACAAAATTGTGGGTCGGGTTGAAATTATCGATAAACCAGATCTGCTATGGGATATGCCCGATTTAGAACGGCTCTACGCCCGTTTGGAGAACGAATATGAAATCCGAGAACGGCACATGGCACTGGAGCGCAAGTTAGATCTCATCTCCCGTACAGCCGAAACTGTGCTTGATCTCTTACAGCACAACAGCGGCCTACGGGTAGAGTGGTATGTCGTAATCTTGATCGTGGTCGAGATTTTACTTTCGCTGTACGATCTCTTCTTCCAGGGATAAGGCTTTGGCTGCGATCAATTTTAGCTCTAGAACGACCCAGCCACCAATGCCAGAGAAATCAATTAGCTCGCTAGTTTCGCTAATGCTGGACGATATTCAGCAGGCTTGACTTGATTTTTAACCAGATTAGCAAGCTCCTGAAGCTGGCTGATCGCTTCAGCTCCTTCCAACTTCATCAATTCTCGGTCGTCCCGCATTTCAGTCCAGGTAATGCCGTAGTCAGACACGAGAAAACGGATCAGATGGTTGTCCCCAAGACTAACCATAAACGAGGCACTATTCATTTGACCGCCACAGGTGTAACAAGATGCGAGATAGCCCCTCCGCTCAAGCACGGTTGCCAGAGCCTGAAGATTCATGACTAAGTCTTGTACAAATTGACGATGTTGTTCTGCAAGTCTTACAAACACGCTTGACCTCCTATCACCACACTCAATTCTAGCCTTTTTAAGAATTTATTAAGGATCTCATTCAATTTAGTGGTGCAGTTTCCAGCTAAGATCTCCCAAGCGACGGATAAAACGAAAGAAATATTAAAATCAGACAAACTAAAATTCATCACGACCTGCATACGATAACTAAATCGTTATCATCGCAAAGTATCTAGGGCAACAAACAGCATTAAAATTCGGAATTTGGGCTATCTTGCTGGATATCCTTATCTCTACATTAGCCCTAATTTTAAGATTCCGCTTGTATCAAAGAATATTCTACTCACAGTCAACGAATACTCCTGTTTAACGCAGACGGATCGATCGCACCCAGATTAACGGCGCATCAACGTTTTCTCTATCTAGACGTGTATTCACCGTCTATTCGCTCAGTTCAGGATAACTGAAAAAGCTTTACAAAAATTTGATATTTAGCAGTCCATCGGTCTGAATTAGATGACTTAGGACTGCTGTCATGTAACTAATTTCAATCACTGAGATAAGCAATTTTAATTTGCTTTAATTGGCTTGCCACCAACCCAAACTCGGACCGAGCAACCGTACAACAACCCAGTAGGCAACTAATAAACCAATCCCAACCCAAGCTCCACGATTACTCAGCTTAACAAACTGTTGAGCCTGGCTCTTTTTAACTGGCAACCAGGGCAGAATGTTTTCTTCTTGACCGTATTTTTCACCTAAGATTTCTTTGCGTCGTTTTGCGTCGCCCATATTTGACTCCTAGAACGCACTAGCAACCTGATCATAGCGTTTATAGCGATCGCCTTTTGCACTTCAATTTGTCCAACAATGCAGAGGCGAGTGGATGAAATCCCTAATCAAGAATCGAGTAATCAAATTGATTAAACAGATCGGAGTCGATGTAATTGATGCGAGCTAACGGGCTGAGTGCCGATAAGACCTGTTGCCCATAGGAACGGTGATTGACCCGGTTATCCAGCAAAGCCACTATGCCCTGAGAGTCACGCACAGGTGCAACGGCTCGCTGCATCTCGCTCAATGCCTCTGGCAACAGATAGAGTCGGAACCAATCCTGGCGCGATCGCTTGTAATGGGCAACCCGTCCCGCTACTAATGGGTCTTCGAGCGAGGGGATCGGCAATGTCGCAATCACCAGCAGCGAGGGGGAGGGTAAAACAGTTTGATGGTTGCGCCAAAACTGCCATCCCGTCACCAGGATGCCCTGTTCATCCAGGCACGTCTTTTCGACTTGAACTCGTGACCCGTATTCTGCCGCCAGAACAGAGCCAACCTGTGCCTTGAGCGGCACATCTCCCACAATCACCACCGTTAGCCCCCGGTGATCGTAACTGGCGTTAATCAATAACCGCAGTTGCTCCATCAAGGCCGCCTGAAACTGAGGAGTATTCGGCAGGGGTAAGCGATCGGGCAGGTAGAGCTGAATCAGTTCATGTTGGCGATCGGGGGAGAATTTGAGGCAGGTCATATCACCCAGCCCTAACCGTTGCCGATAAATCGGAGCTTCTGCCTCTAGATCCAGAGCACCTCCAATCAACACAACGGGTTGTTGCTGCCACACCTGTTGCAAGACACCAGACACATCCGCAGGACCGCAGTGCAGCGAAAACTGCCCCTGGCGTCGGGTCACTTCTGTCCAGGTGAGTTGGGCGTCCTGTTGCAGATGGTGCCAAAATTTTCGCCAATTGTCGGGCAGCACGCTCTCCGCCTGTTCACCCGTCGTAAAGTGCAGAATTTGCCCCAAGTGCGTCAGAATGTCCTGCTCATCCGGTTGAATAAGATAGCAATCATAGGGATTGGCGGGATGCTGAAAGATGGAGCGAGTTAACTGCACCCGTGCATCTCGAATGGTGTCTGCCTGATGTGGACATGCCAGCATCAACTCTTCCCAATCGCGGGAGTTAATGTTGACCGTTAACTGGTCGCGCACCCACGTCTCTAAATCATCTACGCCATCGAGAATCGTGGGAATCTCTGCTGGAAATCTGCCCTGGTTGAACAGGCGATCGCTCAGCCACGCCTGCGGTGTCGTGAGCAGTAATCCTTGAAAATCGTCGTCAACCCAGCGATCGCCCGTCCGAATAGCTTTGTGCGTCGAGATCCATTGGCGTAGACGGGGAATCTCGACCATCAGCAATCGCTGTTGCACAGCCTCAGGAACAACTAAAACAGCCGATCCCTGCCAGATCAGCAGAGGCATCAAATAGCTGAGGCGGTAGTGTCCGTGATAACCCGATGGTGCTCCTGCTTGAATCAGAGCACTGCGCCCCAACCGTAGAGCACGCGCAACCAGTCGCGCCATTGTCAAATGGTGTGACCAGTAGGGTTCGCCCTGCTCTCGTAGAAAGGCGCGGAGTTGTTGATGGACTTCTACCTCAATCACGATCTGAAAGCGTTGGTGTAACGAATGAACTTCATTGTGACACAAACCTGAATAGACCTCTGTGACGATTGTCAGAATAGACGAGGCTACAAATCTTGCTGTATCGTTGATAGCACTTAAAATCTCCCAGATGAAATGAAGATCGGCATTGTTGGACTAGGACTGATTGGCGGTTCGATCGCCCTTGATTTGAGGCAGTTACCGGGTTACACCCTGTTGGGCGTGAGCCGACGACCTGAAACTTGCCAGCAGGCAGTTGCCCGTGGAGTTGTAGACGATGCCAGCACCGAGTTCGCCCTTTTATCAGCCGCAGATGTGGTGTTTCTCTGCCCCCCGTTAGGCGCGATCGCCCAAACTGTAGAAGCCTTACTACCCCACCTGACTCCCAAAACGGTGCTAACCGATGTTGGCTCAGTAAAACAGCCAATTGTCGAGGCGATCGCTCCCCTCTGGAAAAACTTTGTTGGCGGTCATCCCATGGCAGGCACAGCGGATAGTGGCTTAGACGCTGCCCAAAAAGATTTGTTTGTCAACCGGGCTTACGTCCTCACCCCCATCGACACAACTCCTCCAGAGGCGGTGGAGACAGTGGCAGGAATTGCGCGATCGCTACGGGCACATGTCTACCAATGCGACCCCTCAGCCCACGATCAGGCTGTTGCCTGGATTTCTCATCTGCCTGTGATGGTCAGTTCCAGTCTGATCGCGGCTTGCCTCCAGGAATCGGATGCCACTATTTTAGAGTTAGCCAAAACCTTTGCAAGCTCTGGCTTTCGGGATACCAGTCGAGTGGGAGGCGGCAACCCTGAACTGGGGCTAATGATGGCGAAATATAATCAGCAAGCCCTACTGCGATCGCTGCAAACCTATCGTAACCAGCTTGATCACACCATTGCGCTCATTGAGCAAGCCGACTGGAACGCTCTGGAAACCCGATTACAGCAAACCCAACAGACCCGTCCTTCTTTTGTCGATTAAAAAGTTCCGATTATTGGTCGATTAAAAGTTAAGTTCCCCGGTTTCTTGCCTACTGTGTACACAGATCTCTGTTTCCTTCCAAGGAAACCTGAGTTCGGGATCAGGATCTTGGCGGTTAAAACCGCTGCTACAAGCGCAAAACCGACCTGCGTCGGTTCGGCAAACCTTGATTTTCTGTAGTCCGCGCAGGCGGGACTTTGCTCCCATAGCCGCGAATTGATTCGCCAGGTGTTTAACCGGAATTGACGTTAAGTTAGGTGCAGGGTTGTTTCAAGCGTGTGAGAACCAGGCATTGGGAGAGATTCCCCCAGACCTCCATTGGGCGACGCCACTGCCTCCCCCAAACCCCTAGCAGAAGGTGTTTCGGTTTATCCAAAGGCGCGCTTTACATTGGTTCCAAGTACGGGTGTTTCTGGTGGGGCAAGACCTCTGACAAAGGCTCAAATTCCCCCAGAGTTAGGGGATTTAGGGGTCTGAGAGGACATGTGTGTATACCGTAGGATTTCTTGCTGGGACAGACTTCAAGTGGAGGCTGTGCCCCCAGCCAGGGGTTCCACTCCTGCACCCCATTCTGAGCAACCCCTCGGTTGCTATAGCTGCGGTTTCAACCGCCCAGATCCTGAATCCTGAACTCAGGTTACCTTCCAAAACCAGGGATCTCGGAAATCACAGTTGTTGTCTCGATTTATTCCTCTGGCAAAATCCACTGGGGTGGTGCCATCATCTTTTTACGAACCGCTTCATCTGCAATCGCCAACATCTCATCCAGCGATTTTTCTTTGATAAATTGTGAGGCTTGCTCACGATATTGCAAATTAGGGCAGCGATCGCCTAAAACGCAACCATTGACACACGCCTCAGCACAATTAATATTTGCTTCGGGATTCATAGCGGCTCTCCCTGGATCTCTTTCTCTGAAAATAAGTCAGCTACAACTCCACTTAATCTATCCGTGGAAAGTATTCAACTTTACAAATCATAACACTAGAGAATATCAGGTTTGATTCTGATAGATGTCCCACATTTGGATATAAGCTCTTTCTAGCTCACACGTAAATTTTTGCCCATTCCAGAGGGGTGCTGTCTGGCGCGATCGCCACAGTTGCCAGGAGATTTGCTCCCGCAGAGCCGCATCTTTCCCCAGGCGAATGCCCCAGTCTACGTATTCCTCATCCGTCCAGGCAATCCCCGCTTCAATCCCTGCGTTTACGAGCATCGTGTAGCTGTTGCGGGCAGCAAACTGATCCCCTACCCGTGTGACCAGGGGAATCCCCATCCACAGCGTTTCCAAGGTGGTCGTCGCACCGTTATAGGGAAAGGTATCCAGCACCACATCCGCTATTTTCAGATTGGCGCGATGGTTTTCCTCATAAGCCTCATGGGGTAAAAACTTCAGGCGATCGCTCTCCACACCTTCCTCAGCCGCAATCTGTCGGAAAAAGGCTTGCAATCCTTGCTGATCCCCCGATCCCTTCACCAGAAAATAGGCATTGGGAACAGCTTTGATAATCTGCATCTGTAGCCGAATGGTCGCCGGGTGACGCTTATAGGCAGATTGAGCACTGAGATACACGATCGCCTCTTCTGGAATGCCCAGATCACCCCGACGCAGGCTGGGAACCCCTACCTCAAACCCATCCACCGCAATATAAGTCTCTGGCAATCGCCAGATCCGCTCGGCATAGTATTCCTGAGCCGAGTCAGGCAATACATAAGGATCTGCCAGAAAATAATCGATCGCAGGTAATCCAGAGGCATCTAGCCCCAACCAGGTCACTTGAATGGGAGCCGGTTTGAGTGCCATCACTCCGCAGGTGTAGTCGGCAGTGATGCTGTCTAAATCTACTAAAATGTCGATTTCATCGTCTTGAATAGCTTTAGCAATCCCCAAAGGGTCGCCATCAAAACAACAGGCATGGGTCGCCTGACTGGCAAACCATTGCCGAGAAAAATCATCAATGCGGCTTTGATGGTTGAAGTAGGCATACACCTCAAAGCGATCGCGGTCATAGTGTTGAAACACCCAACGGCTCAACCAGCCCACGGAATGTCGCCAGAGACAGCGTGACAGGTAGCCAATTCGCAATTTGTCGTGGGCAGGACGACGAGGCGTTGTTGCAGAAAAGGGCTGATAGTCCTTGACGTGTTTCTGGACATAAGCTGTGACGCTGTCTTGATAGAGCCGAGAGAGCTGATTTTGCAGGGGACGGTTTAATGCGGGGCGATCGCCAAAATAGGGGTAAAAGAACACTGGAGTACACATGATGGAGGCATCCAGGAACTGATCCGGCTCAATTTTGTATTCCGCCAAAAAAGAACGTAATAAAGCCGTACCCCGATCCTGTGCCATTTCTGCTTCTTGCCACTGTGCCCCAGCCGTCATCAACCCCCGTAACACTACTGCATTGCCCATGACTTTTTGGATGGCAGTTTGACAACCCGCAAAGTATCGCTTTGCCAGCTCAATTCCCTCGCCATATCGACCTGCATCCTGATAGAACGAGGCGAGCCGTAGCAGCACTTCTGCGTGGTGAGGATCAAGCGTCAGACATAGCTCACCATAGCGACAGGCTAATGCCGTTTGCCGTAACAGCTTGGCAAGAATAACGGCTTTAGACAACAACAACTCAATCCAACTGGAGCGATTACCCATATAGGGCACACTTGCCTGCACGAGATCAAACACCCGTGGATGCTCTAACGCCTGATTTAAGACTTGCTCGACGACTGATTGCAGGAACGTGGGATCAAGATCCACAGGTTCAGCCTGTAGGTGCTCAACCAGACCCAGATCATCAATCACCGACGGGGTAAATTGCTCTAACTGAAGCGTTAGCTGCAATAGGTGCAACAGATTATGGCTATCCGTGGGATCAAGCTCACGGCAATATTGTCGAATCCCCCACGCTAGCTGCCATTCCTGCCGAGAGGCTCGTTGTTCTGCCTCTGTTTTCAGAATGGTGAGTAATTCTTGAGTCCATTGCTCAACGTGATCGGCGTCTCCCTCTGCCATTGTGGTGAGCCAGATCACCTGTGCCTCGGCTTCTTGTTCTTGCAACAGGTGAGTCAGTCCTAAATACCAATAGGCCAACTTAAAATTTGGGGAAATTTCGAGTGCCTGTTCACACAGAACTGTAGCAGAGGCATAGTCATTTGCAGCGATATGACTGATGGCTTGCTGCACGAGTTGTTCAGAAGATGGCGCACTAGATGGCGGAAATGAAGCCTGAAAATTCACAGTTCATTAAAATTGAAGCTACACTGGAATTATCTAAAACTTGAGTGCGGGGACAGGGGCTAAATACCAGCTCTTAAGCTCCCTTACTATAAACAGGGTGAAAGCTACCAGGAGACTTTAATGCGCCTGGTAGCTTTTTATTTGGCTTAAATTTGCTAGAAAAGCTGCGAATTGGTGAGGCGGGGCGATTACCCAATCGGGAAAAGGCTTTGCGTCGCGTTTGCCTGGCAGATGCAACGTCGTCCCACCAATTAACAGTTTCAGAAACTATGGGCAAGCAGTCTTACCAGATACGGTAGGAGTCAAGGAAGGAGAAGTACCTTCACAGAGGATTGCCAGTGTAGTAGCCGTGTTGTCGCTACCAACGCCAACCCATACACGACCTGCATAGCCCTTCAGAGTTGCGATGGGGCTAGCTGTGGTAACTGCTTCAGAAGTTGTACCAGATCCACCGGGCTTAGAAGCATAGGTGTAGTTCTTGGTATCGCTGATACCCAGTTCCAGGTTAGACAGGTTACCAAATTGGTTCTTTTCAAGGAAGTAAGCTTGCTGACCCCGGTTGATGGAACCAACATAGGTGGAAGCTTCAGATTGACGAGCTTTGTTTGCCTGGTTCAAGAAGGAAGGCAGAGCGATCGCTGAGAGAATACCGATGATGATGATAACAACGAGCAGTTCAATCAGAGTGAAACCTTTGTCACCTTCTTTACGCTCAATCAAGTGCTGAAGGAACTTCGCTTTCAATTCGGTTTTCATGGAACGTTTCTCCTTGAGTTGCGGGAATGTTTGGATTGCTAAATCCTGGATATAACTTGCCCAGCTTTTATGGAATTCATATCACCTGCGGCAAAAAATCTATCTCTTTTTTTCCTAAAACGAACGTCATTTGGGCTCTAGCAGGACATAGCAAAACGCCTCCAGTTGTTCTAGCAGTTGCTTCACCTCCTGGAAGGCTGTTTGTTCGGCTACAGGCTCCAACGTAGCTGGATGCAGCGGGCGGATCTGAAGATAGCGGTGAACAAGAGCCTGTATGGGTTGGGGTTGCTCCCAGAGGGGTAACAGCGTGGCAGCCAAAGGACTATCCAGCATGACTGCACCCGGAGCCGAGAGTTTGATATATCGACTGATTTCAAACGCTGTTGAAGCGTCGATACAAGCCTTCAAGTGCTCTCTCACAGGGTCAATGCGTAAAAGAGGATGGAGGTGAACCGTGCAGCGTTGCCAGGTTGCCTCATCCCATTGAGCGACTGGAGTTGGAGGATTACTTTGCCGGGGATGGCCACACCAAAAATCAAACAGTCGATTGACCGGATGTAACAATTCAAACAGGTGTAACTGTTCGGCGACGGATGTTTTGTCGAGCAGAGCTTGCCAGCGGGGAGGCAACTGAGTGGGATCTTTAAACAGACTTGGCAGTTGCCATTGCAGCCAATTCACCATGCTGATGAACTCCAAGCCTGCCTCCGCAAACATGGCAAATAATTGAGGAATCGTGAAGCCTTTGTCTTCCAGGAGCAGATGGTTTGCCAGAATTTCTGCCATGACCTGATCGGGATGGTCGCCTGCCTCGTAGCGCGGTCCCCATGCCTGAACTTTGAGCCGAATGTCATTTTTGAGAGTTTTCATGGTTTCAGTGACAATCCCAATTTCAAACTCTTCGGGGTTACCGTCCATTAACCCCATCATTCTGAACAGGTCTTGAGCCTGGTAAAAGTTTTCTCGTTGAAAGTAACTATGCAGGTTACCCCGAATGATGCCATCAGGTTTGAGCACCGATCGCAGAGCGGTCAACCCTAATGTGGGATTGGGTAATAGATACAGCGTTTCGTCACAGTTAATGAAATCAAACTTTAGCCCCAACTCCGGTAGATCTTCGAGGGCGATCGCGTGAAATTCGGCATTGGTGATACCGTGGTGTTTCAAGCGCAGATCTGCCAGTTCAACCGATGCGGGGGATAGATCCACCCCGACCACACGCGCCCCAGGGTTGGACAACGCCAACGTCAATGCTTTGTAACCACTGCCACATCCCGCATCCATAATTAATGCGCCATTCGTATCAACCACCCGTTGGTGCCGCAGATAGTAGGGCGTCACCATGTTGTGTAGAAACAGCGAGTGATAGTCCTCTCGGGGTGATTTATCCAGGGGCACCCTAGGATAGGGGGCAAAGTCAAACTGCTGCCGAATCCTTTCCAGCTTTTCGGGGGTTAGGTTATCCATGGTGGGGTTGTTCTAACAAGACGTAGAGAAATGGGTGTAATTGATTGAGGAGACGCTTGACTTCGGCGATCGCCACTTCGGTGCTTGTCGGGTCTAAGGTAATGGGATCACGGGTCTGCACCTGTAAAAAGCGATCGACCAGCGTCATCAAAGATTGGGGTGACTCCCAAAGCGGCAACAGACAGGCAGCCTGGTGACTCTGCAACAACACAGGTGCCAGGGTCGGCAGATCGACAAATTTGCTAATTTCAAAAGGTTTGGTGTTGACGATACTCGTGATTAACTCGGTTTTGGCGTGATCGTGTCGGAGTTGAGGATGGAGATGAATCACTGCCGCTTGCCAATCGGCATCTGTCCACTCGTCAACGGGTCGCTGATCGCCATCCGCATCGGGCAGTGTACACCAACAATCTAACAAGCGACTGACCGGATGGAGCAACTCATAGAGGCGTAACCGTTCGGCGATCGACGCTCCCTCCAGACTCATTGCCCAAATCGCAGGTAAATTGTCGGGGTCTTGAAACAGATCGGTCACATCCCAGTGTCGCCAGTTCACCATGCTGAGGAACTCCAGATCGGCTGCCTCCAGCAGAGCAAACAAATCAGGAATGGTGAACCCTTTATCCCCTACCAGGAGATGATTTGCCAGGATCTGCCCATGGTTGTCTGGTTTTGCCCATTCCCCTTTCCAGGTTGTGGTTTTGAGTCTGACATCATCCTTCAAGGCACTCATGGTTTCGATCACACCCTCAATGGCGTCATCCGTCGAATCCTCCATCAACCCCATCAGTTTAAATAGAGCTTGCCCCCGATAAAAGTTGCGGCGTTGCAGAGCACTGTGCAGGTTTAGCCGCAAGATCCCCTGGGGTTTCAGGAGCGATCGCATCACATTTAATGCGCCGAGAGGATCGGGAACTAAGTAGAGCGTCTCATCGCAATTAATATAGTCAAACTCAAGTCCCAATGTGGGTAGGTCTTCGATCGCCAGGACATGAAACTCAGCGGAATCAAATCCGTGATACTTTAGCCGCTCTCTTGCTAACTGAATCGAGGCATCTGAAATATCAATCCCAATAATGGTGGCACCAGGGTTCGCTTCTGCCAGGGTGAGTGCATTAAAACCACTGCCACAGCCTGCATCCAGAATCACTGTGTTTGTAGTATCAATTACCCTCTGGTATTTCAGATAGTAGGGTGTGATTAGATTGTGCTTGTAGAGCAGATTATCGTTTGTTTTGGGGGATTCTTCGAGGGGGATTCGAGGGAAGGGGGCGTGATCAAACAGGCGGCGAAGTTTCTCTAGGGATTCGGAGACTTGACTGTCCATAGGTTGGTACTAATGCGAGTGTCCTGGTGCGGTGTCCCAAAAAAGGCAGGGGCAGAGGCGCGTTACTTACGTGTTCTGGGTTCAGTATTCCCACTTGCCTATTCTTTGTTACTTCATGAAGGAACTGTCATCAGGGAATGATTTTCAGCAACAATCCCCAAATGCTTGAAGGACGAGACGCAGAAACCCGGTTTCTCTAAGAAAAACCGAAGATTCAGTCAGTATTTTCTTCACCTGAATCCTGTCCCTAACTCGGTGGTATCCCCAACGTGAACTAATTGACGTTAGGATATTTGAATACCTAATTTGATAAAGGCTTGAAGTAGAAGGTTGACTGCACTTCTAACAACGTCAGAATTTCCGGCTCGTCTCCATAAATTGGATAATGGGCTGACGGTTCTTCACCAATATATTTCTGCCACGCCTGTGGTAGCCGTGGATGTGTGGGTCAGGGCTGGGGCGATCGCTGAGCCAGAGCAGTGGGTCGGCATGGCTCACTTTTTAGAGCACATGATCTTTAAGGGCACGGATGACCTGCCTCCAGGCTACTTTGATCAGGTGATTGAAAATCGGGGTGGCATCACCAATGCAGCAACCAGCCACGATTATGCTCACTATTTCATCAACACCACCGCTGCTCATTTGCCTGACACGTTGCCCTGTTTAGCAGAGCTATTGATTAATGCCGCTATCCCAGAAGATGAGTTTTGGCGCGAGCGAGATGTGGTTTTAGAGGAGATTCGTCAGGCGGAAGATGACCCGGACTGGTTAGGATTTCAGGCATTGATGGAGAGCGTTTATCAGTGCCATCCATACGGACGATCGGTGTTGGGCAGTGCGGAGCAACTGCTGGCGCGATCGCCCGAAGAGATGCGCTGCTTTCACCGGGCACACTATCAACCCGAAAACATGACGGTAGTGGTGGTCGGCGATGTGGATGAAGACACCACCCTGAGATTAGTGGAACAAGCATTTCACCGCTTTCCGACTCGTCCCCATTTGCCTTCTCTCTCCATTGAAGCAGAGCCTCCGATTACCGAAATTCGTCGCCAGGAATTACACTTGCCCCGGTTAGAACAGGCACGTTTATTAATGGGTTGGGTGGGTCCAGGGGTCGATCAGTTACGGAGTGCCTATGGACTCGATCTGTTGTCGGTGGTGCTGGCTGGTGGGCGATCGTCGCGTCTGGTGCGCGAATTGCGGGAAGAGCGGCAGTTGGTGCAAGGGGTCAGCAGTGGCTTTTCGTTGCAGCGCGATTCTAGCTTGTTCACGATTCACGCCTGGTTAGAGCCGGAATATGTGGATGTGGTCGAAGGCATCATTGGCGATCGCCTCTCTGAGTTGATGACCCAACCCATCAGCGATGCCGAATTAGCTCGCCACAAACGCTTGCTCTGCAATGACTACGCCTTCTCAACGGAAACATCAAGCCAACTGGCGGGTCTGTATGGGTATTACAACACCATTGCTCAAGCAGACATAGCCGTTCAGTATCCCAAGCAAATTCGCAGTTTTGAGGCACAGGAACTACAACAACTGGCAAGTCAATATCTGTCGCCCTACCACTACGCGGCTGTCGTGCTCAAGCCACTTCCAATGTAGACCACTCATCTCAATTCATCTGCTGCTTGCTGTTCGATTCCGTGTGTTCTTCACTTTTAAATTCCCTTCGTTATGCCCGTAAATCTATATGTGGCGCAGACGCTACAGAACCGTAATGTGCATCGTGCCGTTTTAGAAAATGGTATGACGGTTTTAACCGTTGAAAATCCTGCCGCTGATATCATTGCCGCCCGTATCTTTATTCGAGCTGGCAGTCGCTATGAAGTCGCTGCACAGACAGGCATCTCTCATCTTTTGTCGGCCGTCATCACTAAAGGAACGGCTAACTTCTCCTCACAACAAATTGCCGAACAGGTCGAGTCGGTGGGAGCCAGTCTGGGCACAGATGCTGCCTCAGACTACTGTTTACTGAGCCTCAAAACTGTCTCGGCTGACTTTGTCGAAATGTTGAAACTGGCTGCTGAGATTTTGCGATCGCCCATCTTTCCGGCTCCTGAGGTTGAACTTGAGCGACGGCTAACGCTTCAGGGCATTCGCTCTATGCAAGAACAGCCCTTTGCCATTGGTCAAAATCAGTTGCGACAAGCCATGTATCAGCAACATCCCTATGCCTTTTCAGGGTTAGGGACAGAGGCGACCGTGTCTCAACTGACACAAGCCGACCTGCAAACCTATCATCAAACCTACTTTCGTCCCGACAATTTAGTGATCAGTATTGCCGGACGAATCTTGCCAGAAGAGGCGATCGCCCTGGTGGATCAGGTATTTGGTGATTGGCACCCGCCTCAACAGGATGGGCAAATTTTGCCACTCCCCTCCCCGGAGTTACCGCCTGTCACCTCTGATCCCCGACCTGTCATCACAGTGCAGGAGACTCAACAGGCAATTCTCATGCTGGGATACTTGGCTCCAGCAGTCAAAAATGCAGACTATGCTGCCCTGAAATTGTTGAGCACCTACCTGAGCAACGGGCTATCTAGCCGTTTGTTTGTCGAGTTGCGGGAGAAACAAGGACTGGCGTACGAGGTGTCTGGGTTTTACCCGACCCGGCTCGATACTTCACACTTTGTGGTTTACATGGGCACTGCTCCCATCAACACCGCCGTGGCGATCGAGGGATTGAGACGCGAGGTTGACCGCCTCAGTCAAACTTTGCTCAGTGCCGATGAGCTGCAAGCCTCTAAAAACAAGCTATTGGGGCAATATGCCCTGGGCAAACAGACCAATGCTCAAATTGCTCAAACCTTTGGCTGGTATGAGACATTGGGCTTGGGTATTGAGTTTGATCAGACGTTCCAACAGGCGATCGCCAATGTCACGGCTGAAGCGGCTCAAGACGCTGCCTGCCGCTACCTGGGAGAACCCTACCTGTCTTTTGTTGGTCCAGCGATCGCCGTAGATGCCCTGTCCGTGATTACTTCCCCACAATAGGCTGAACCGCCTACAGATCGTCCCTCCAAACTTAGGAGTCCAGGAGACAAAATATAGCCCTAGTCACCTCAGTTAAAACAAGGCACTCAACAGGACAGACGCGATTAATCGCGTCTCTCAGCAGAACTCAAATTCAATGTCCTAATGGTTGTGGCGATCGCTACACCTGTAAGGACGTTTGCAAAACACCCCTACCAAAAACCAATTGGTAGATTCTTGCTCAGAAATCTCCTTAAGCTTGCTACACTCGCCCATTCAATAGAGGCTTTGGATTCTCTCAACGCTTTGGGTAATCTCAAGGATATCTTGTCAATTTTGGATGAAGATATAGCCCTACGCATATGCATTAGGACATAGGGGGGTGTGGGGGCTGCGCCCCAAGCCAGGGGTTCCACCCCTGCACCCCGTTCTAACCTTAGTGAGTACTGCTATACATCCCTCCTATCCACAATCGCCAATTCAAAATCCAGATTTGTATGGGCACAAGCTTAGAACAACAAGCTGCCGTCTGCCTGGCTCAAGCTGATTACGCAGGGGCGATCGCGCTCTATAGTCAGGCGATCGAGGCGAATTCAACTCTCAGAAGCAACTACTGGTATTTAGGCTTAGCTCATGTGCTGGATGGAGATAGCTGGGAGGCACAGGCAGTATGGCTGTCAGTCTTGACCAACGCCACCCCAGAAGAAGTCGATGGCTGGACGGCAGAACTGCGAGACATTTTGATAGAAGCGGCGCAGACATCTACAGATGCCGCCCGATTGCAACAAGCCACCCAGATTTATGAGCAAATTTTGGAACTGGATGAAGAACAGGCACCTGTTCACGACCAACTGGGTCAGGTGTTGGCATTACAAGGCAGATTAGAAGAAGCGATCGCCTGTTGGCGGCGGGCAATTGAGTTAGCTCCTGATTGCGTGAACACATATCTACAACTGGCAGACGTTCTACAAAAGATAGAGCTGTTTGAGGAAGCCGCTTCTTACTATTTCAACTTCCTGAACCGAGTCTCTAATGATTGGTATGCTACTTACAATTTAGGGCTTTGTTTGTTGCATCTAAATCGCTCAGACGATGCTATTTTCTATCTCAATCAGAGCATTCAGTTAAACCCTAATTTTGTCCCTCAATACGGGGATTTAGGCATCGCCTGGTTAAAGAAAACTGATCTCAAAAAAGCAATTTCGTGTTGGCATCAAGCGATCGCCATAAACCCTGATTTCGCGCAGTACTACATTGCCTGGGCAGACTCATTAAATCAGGAATCTCGGCTCGATCAAGCTACTGCAATGAATGCCGATCTTCTACGGGGATTGCTCCATCAACCAGAGTCCCTTGAAACCTACCTTGCCCTGGGCAAACTGCTAGCAAATCACACCGCTCTAGAGAAGATGGGGATTTCGGATCAGGTTGCAATCGCGGCGTTTGAGACGGCTTTAGAGTATGATCCCAATTCTGCTGAGGCATATTTAGAGTTGGGAAAACAACGATTGAAACTGGGTCAAGTCGATCAGGCGATCGCTGCATTTAAACAAGCCCTAAGCCTTGAATCTGGCAGTTCAGAAATTCTCTTAGAGATGGGTAAAGCCTTGGTACAAAACTATCAATTGGAGGAGGCGATCACTTGTTATGAGAGAGTCATTGAGAGCAATGCAAACTTGACAGAGGTCTATTTTCACCTGGGGGATGCGTTGTCCTTAAAGGGAGATAAACAAGCCGCCATCAGAGCTTATCAACAGAAAATACAACACCAACCAGAAGCATATGATACCTATGATGCTTACTTTCGGTTAGGCGTTTTGTTTGCAGAGCAGGGACAGCTTTCAGAGGCGATCGCCCATTTCAATCAGGCAATCAAATTAGCCCCTCGATTAGCACACGCTGTTCATACCATTTGGGAAAAACTTCAGCACAAACAGCCCAGTTTGGACTTGCGATCGCTGCCTTTGCCAGTTGATCCGCCCGATGGTTTCTATGAATCAACAGAGGAATGGGCGATCGCTCATCAATTAGAGAAAAGCCATTACTTCCCAGTTCATTTCAATCATCCCATCCAACTCAAACCACCCCAAACATTGGAACCCAGTATTGATTTGCGTTTTCGCTTTGGGGAGGTTTTAGAATTACCAAATTCCTTTGTGGCGATCGTTCCACAAGGACGTTATTGGATCGATGAGTGGAACCGTACGGCAGTCATAACATCGGATAATAAACTATTAGGAGATGTGTCACCTGACTTTCCTATTTTGAGTCCAAATCATCCTGACAAACATCCCAGCAAGCACTCTGCCTTGACCGTTCAAAAATTACCTTTTATACAACCTATTGCAGGAACGGTTGCTGTATTATCAGCCCTCTTTAATGATGCCTATTTTCACTGGATGTTTGATGTTCTTCCTCGGCTAGAACTCATCCGTTCTAGTGGAATAGATCTTGCAAAAATTGATTATTTTCTAGTTAATCAAAGCCTTACCTTTCAGCAGGAAAGCTTAGCCCAACTGGGTATTTTATCAAGTCAAATTTTAGAACCGAAAGATTATCCTCACATTAGAGCTGATCAACTAATCGTTCCCTCGTTTCCAGGAACAATTTCCTGGATGCCTGAATGGACGTGCCATTTTCTCCAACATCTCTTCTTAGATAACACTCTAATAGCTCAAACTAAACCCATTGAACGGCTTTATATCACCCGTCATCAAACGAGTAATCGTCGTGTGATTAATGAGGCTGAAGTCATCGAGGTATTGGAGCAGTTTGGGTTTCAAAGTGTGGCTTTAGAATCGATGACCATTGCTGAACAGGCTGCCCTAATTCACCATGCCAAAGTAATTGTTGCTCCCCACGGTGGAGGCTTGACCAACATTGTGTTCTGCCAACCGGGAACAAAGATTATTGAATTGTTCTCCCCCAACTATGTCTATTCGTGTTACTGGTTTATTAGTAATTTGCTCCAATTTGAGCACTATTACTTGTTGGGCGAAGTTCCTTTAGGGTTTCAATTCAATCATCTCCTGCATCCAAATGCTCGGACAGAGGATATATTAATCAACATTACTCGATTGACCGATACATTGAGGTTGGCAAATGTTATCTAGTTCACAATTTGTCGGTTAATTGATGACATGGATTTAGTGAACTTACACCAACAGGCAGCGCAGCATTTCGTGCAAAACCAGTATGCGGAGGCGATCGCTCTCTATGAGCAGGGCATTGAAAGTTCCCCACAGGAAACCTCGCTCTATTGGCATTTGGGTTTAGCTATCCTGCTGCAAGGCGATGAATTTGCGGCACAATCTACTTGGTTGTCCATCTTGAGCCAGGATGATCCGGAGCAAAGCCAAAGCTTAGCGTATGAATTAATTGCAGTCCTGGAAAACGCTGCTCAACAACGGTTACAATACGCTGACTTTGTTGCTGCCGAAAAGATTTGTCGGCAGATTTTAGAGTTGGATACAACCCATGAGCAAGCTGCTCTCAATTTAGGGGATGTGTTGTTTAAACAGGGCAAGTTGGATGAGGCGATCGCTTGCTATCAACACCTACTTCAACTGAAGCCAAACGACACCCATCTCTATAACAACCTGGGAGTTTTGTTTGACTTACAAGGACAATTTCAAGAGGCAATGGAGTGCTATCGAGCCATCATTGCTATCGACCCCAATAACGCCACCGCTTATTACAACTTGGGGCAATTGTTAGAGCAACAGGGTCAGTCTGATGAAGCGATCGCTCACTATCAAACGGTGATTCAATTGCAACCTGATAATGTAGCTTCCTACTACAATCTGGGGCACCTACTCGATCGGCATGGACGATTAGAAGAGGCGATCGCGTATTATCGAGTCTTGATTACGATTGACCCCGATTCGCCCAAAGCGTATAGCTATCTAGGCTTTGCCTTGAGCCAACAAGGAAAGTTTGATGCAGCGATGGCTGCCTATCAACAGGCGTTAGACCTTAACCCTGATGACCCCGAAACACACTGGTACAAAGCCTTCTTGCTGTTGCAGTTGGGCAACTTGACACAGGGATTTGCTGAGTTTGAATGGCGTTGGCAATTGCCGGGGGCAACCAAACCTCACTTCAGCGTTCCCCAGTGGGATGGCTCACCCTTGCAGGGACGCACCATTCTGCTACACACCGAGTATGGGTTTGGCGATACGATTCAATTCATTCGCTACGTTGATTGGGTTGCAGAGAGGGGAGGAAGCGTGATTGTTCAGTGTCCTCCGTCCCTGGTTCGCCTCCTATCCTCCATGCCCTCGATTCAACACGTGATCCCCATGGGAATGGAGTTACCTGCCTTCGACGTTTACGCTCCCTTGCTCAGCCTGCCACACCTTTTCAAGACAACGCTGGATACTATTCCCCAACAGATCCCCTATCTGGCACCTCCTACCCAGGGCACGTTTACCCTCGAAGCCCCCCAAAACACACACCTTAAGGTGGGGATCGCCTGGGCAGGCAACCCCGATTACCCCAGAGATCACAGTCGCTCCTGTTCACTCCAAGAGTTTGCCAATTTACTAACAACCCCAAAAGTCGCCTTTTACAGTCTGCAAAAGGGAGAGCGGGTCGCAGAATTAGTTGATTTGCCCGATGCGATCGCCATTCAGGACTTGAGCGGATTATTGAATGACTTTGCCAATACAGCAGGGGCGATCGCCCAACTCGATCTGGTGATTACCACCGACACAGCAGTGGCTCATCTCGCAGGCGCATTAGGTAAACCCGTGTGGGTGCTGCTTTCGTTTGTTCCCGATTGGCGGTGGTTGCTCGATCGCGAGGATAGCCCCTGGTATCCCACCATGCGCCTGTTTCGCCAGTCACAACTGGGAGACTGGGCAGGGGTGTTTGACCGAGTAACGCAGGCATTACAACAGCGGTTGATCGAGTCAGGGCTTTAACCACAGGAGTTGCAGCCCGTTATCGTGATGAACGATTATGCCTAATCTAATGTCAATTCGGGTTAAGCACCTGGCGAAGCAATTCACAGAGTACGAAAATCAAGGGTTTGCCGAACCGATATTAGGTCGGTCTTGCTCTTGTAGCTGCGGTTTCAACCGCCAAGATCCGGATCCCAAACTCAGGTGAATTTACGAAGAGGCGAGTCCCCAAAAGCCACGGAATAATTGCAATGGCACAGACGATTCAAGCCCATCTGATCAAGCTGTCTGAGTTAAAGAACAAATTTGGGTTACCGCTGGTTCGCGATCCATGATTTTTCCCAGAGTGGACAGGTACGACGGCAGAAATCAGCGAGTTAGAGCAATTCTGGCTGGATCGGGTGCAGACTAACTTCACGTCATTACTCGAAGATCCACTTGTATTGGAGAACAGTTTAGTCTTTCCTGCTTTCTTGTAACGTCCACATTCCCGTATCGAGTTGTGTGATGCGTTGGTGGCGAAATTGCTCCAGGGAGACGATCGCCAGATGGTCGGCTTGCGCCTGAGCGATCGCCTCTTCAGACTCACAAGACAATTTCAGTCGGGCATGAAGTTGGAGCCGTAACACCTGCCACTGAAACGGTTTTAATTTGCCGGTGAGGGAGATTCCGGGTTCCTCTGTCACCTCAGAGGCTTGCTCAGCCAACAGTTCCATCAGCAGGCTTGAAATTAGGAGTCCCGCATCCTCTTCCGCGATCGCCGTGGTATCAATTAGCAGAGCAACTTCGGCGCGATCGGGATGGGCCATCACCGCTTCAATAATAGGAGACAGAGCAGATTGAATTTCCGCTTCAGAAGCCGACCAATCGGGGAAGACAATCAGGTTTAGGCTACGAAGATTTTTGAATACTCCATAAATCTGATCAAAGGCATCTCGGCTCAGGGTTTCACTGATGGGTTTGTGATAAGTGAGGGGAGTCGCCGGAACATCCAGTGTTAATTTGAATGGCTCAACTTGTTTAGTTAATTCGATCACCGCCAGCCCATTGCCATAGGGATAGACCCATCCATAATCGGTTTCTGCCATAGCTTCTGGTTGGGTTTGAAGCCATAGTTGCCGGGGATTAAGCTCCACTAATTCGGTGGCAATTCGCTGAAAGTAACTCGTGCTAATTGCAGGTGCCGGAATGCCATAGGTTGAGGTCAATAAGTTGAGATAGTCCTGGCTAAATTGGATATACCAACCCCCATCCAACAACTTACCAAAAGGCACTGTTACGAGTGCTTTGCCCGCTGGTTCTAACAGGTCATAAATTTTGGCGATCGCCTTCAAAGGTGCTTCAAAGTCGTGATCTTCAGCATGTCCGGCATAGCCTTGACCAACATGCTCGACCGTAGAAATGCAAACGATCGCATCAAACTTTTCAGCCGAAGGTAACTCCATTAAGTCGATATTCTCGACTCCTAAAGCCACCTCAAACTTGTCAATAATTCGGCGCGATCGCAACCCCAGATAGTCACTTAAGGCATTCTCATAATTCGAGAGAACGTTGCCAATTTCTAACAGGTTTTGTCGCTTCTCAAGCTGCGCCAGAAACATAAATGCAATGGGAATTTCTACTGACCGTTCTGCCAAATTATTTTGGTCAATGCGGTTGTAATACAGCGGTTTCCCGTTCCACAAAAATGTATTTTTCCAGCGCATAATTCACTGCTCTTACTCAGAGGTTTCAGTCCCAGGCATCCCGTCATCGGCTGTATCACCTGTGACGGGATCAATATACTGACTTTCGATGAGAAACGCACCCCTGGTAAAGCGAACCCCCCAATATCCACCCGGTCGTCGATCTAAAACTGTGCCCTCTTCGCCCACTTGAATGACATTGGGAGGACGCAGCATCGGCATCGACTCTGCCGTTTTGACATAGGGGGGTAGGGCAATCACTCGGACGCGATCGCCAACGGCAAACTCTTTTTCCTTGGCTTCAGACATAGGGCTGTTGGTGTAATAAATAGGCTCGATGTGGATTGTAAATGTTGCCCGGCACCAACAACCCATCTATCTTGTCACGGTGAGTTTTTAAGGAACCTGCCAGGCGCGATCGTGGTACTGATCAGGCTCAGCGTAGGGGTCAACCGCAGCGTGCCCATGACCATGATCGTGTCCGTGAGCATGCCCGTGGCTGTGACCATGATCGTGCCCATGACCATGATCGTGCCCATGACCGTGATCGTGCCCATGACCATGATCGTGCCCATGACTGTGATCGTGCCCATGACCATGATCGTGCCCATGACCATGCCCGTGGTCATGCCCGTGAGCATGACTATGCCCATGATCATGCCCGTGAGTTACCCCATTTTGGACAGCTGCTAAACGAAACTTACACATCTCGCAGTTCATCTGCACCTGCCCCAGTTGGGTTTCAATCTCGCGATCGCGCAACACTGCCATCAATTGAGGATGCATTCCCATTTCAGGGAGACAGGTCATGGAGATCTCAGGGTATTGCTCCTGCTGCTGCGCTGTGATGTCAAAGATTTTTTTGACCAGTGCTCCAGTAAAGAGGAAATAGGGCAAAACGATGATGCGTTTGGGGTTGTACAGGCGGGCACGGCGGAAGCCTTCTTCTAAGCGTGGGTGAGTGATGCCGATAAAGCAAATTTCAACGGTGCTGTAGCCACTACCCTCCCAGAGAATGCGAGCCAGCTTGAAAACATCGCCATTGGCATCAGGGTCACTGGCTCCCCGTCCGACAAACAGCAGCACCGTGTCAGCACGAGAGATACCGTTGGGATTCCAGCGGGGTTGATCTAACTCGGCAAGGCGCGATCGCCACAGGTCTAAAATCCCAGGGGTGATACCAAAATGCCGCCCATAGTGGAAGGTAACCTGGGGATGCCGTTGTCGGGCGCGATCCAGTTCGTTAGTGACATCAAATTTGTTGTGGCGTGCGGCAAAGAGCAACACGGGCAAGACTGACAAATCGGTGTAGCCCTGTTCAACGCAGAGATCGACTCCCTGCTGGATGCTCGGCTCGGTCAACTCCAAAAAGCAAGGAACCACAGGACGGGAGGTGTCGAGTGCCTGATACGCTGTTGCAAAATCAAGCAAGCTTTGCCGTCCGTCGTTGTCTCGACTGCCATGCCCCACCAGCAAGACGGGACGCTGAATCGGCAGTGGGGGCAATATAATTTCCTCGGATGAGGCAAAATCCAACGGATGGGTTACGGAAAAAGAAGTGGAATGTTCGGTAGGAATCGTCATTGGGAAATTAAACTCCTTTCCTGTGCGACGCAGGAAATAGAGTGAATAAGCAGCCCGGCGGCATCCTGGCTCGTAGTTTGGAATCACAAGATAAAGCAGGCGATCGCACTCATCTTCGATTGAAAGCCCGTTGATCCTTGCTACATTACAGTTGCGGCACAGCACCGGAATTAAACCGGACTTTCCCGACAGAGCTACTGTTCACTAGTGCTCCGTTATCTTACCCTATTGGCGATCGCCCCAAAATGCCGGGAGTGGGGAGCCGCAAGAAAAAGGCTGAAGGATGAAGGCTCAAGGCTAAAAGAATTCCAATCTATAGCCATCCTAATTTGATTCATGAAAAAGTTTGAGATATGGTCAATGGTCAATCGTTAATCGTCAATCGTCAATCGTCAATCGTCAATGGTCAATCGTCAATAGTTGCTGACCATACACAAATGACGCATGAAAGAGTAGGTTTCACGATCGATTTAGAACTGCTATATGATGCATCTTTCTTCCTTCAGCCTTTAGCCTTTAGCCTTTTCTTTTTTTCTTCTTCCTTTTTCCCTCTTCTTTTTTCTTTCTTCTGAATATGTCTTTGAAGCAACAGATTTCATTTTATTTAGAGGATATTGAAACTCCATTAGGACGAGCAATTAACTTTGTTATCACAGGGTTAGTATTGCTCTCTTGTGTTATTTTTATAACGCTTACTTATCCCATTCCTGACTCAACACGAGCCACGTTGAATGCCCTAGATAACGGCATTCTGCTGATCTTCATAGTGGAATATCTATTGCGATTTTGGTGCGCTGAAGACCGGGCAAAATATGTTTTCAGCCTTTACTCTATGATCGATTTAATAGCCATTCTGCCTTTCTTTTTAGGTGCGACAACCGACATTCGATTTATCCGTTTATTTCGCTGGTTCCGCATTTTGCGATTAATTCGCTTTATCGAAGGAAGAACTATTTTTGGTTATGTCAGTAGCGAGGATAGTGTCATCGTTACTCGCATTTTATTTACTATTTTTGCGATCGTTTTTGTCTTCTCAGGGCTGATTTATCAGGTGGAACATCCTTCCAACCCAGAAGGATTTAAAACCTTTTTAGATGCAATTTATTTCTCGGTGGCGACGATGACCACCGTTGGCTTTGGGGATGTCACACCAAAGTCAGAATTGGGGCGGTTTCTGACCGTTCTCATGATCCTCACAGGCATTGCTCTGATTCCCTGGCAATTAGGGAATCTGATCAAGCGATTGGTCAAAACCACGGATCAGGTTGAAATTCCTTGTTCTTGTTGTGGCTTATCGGTTCATGATGACGATGCCCACTTTTGTAAAGCCTGTGGGGCAAAGTTGGGGAGTGGGGAACGGAGAGTAGGGAATGGGGAACAAGAAGTAGGGAGTGGGGAACAAAATTCAGGATTGACAACGTAACCACACTCAATCGCGTCCTTGCCGATGCCCTCAACTAACGGCGGTCTGACGTTGTGCCTGACGCATTTGAATCTGCTCCAAGTTACCCACCGGAATCGCCGAAATCAGTTGACGAGTATAAGCCTGCTGAGGTTCGCGGTAGATTTGCTCTGCTGGACCCAACTCCTCAATCTTGCCCCGATTCATCACCACAATGCGATCGCTCATAAACTTGACCACACTCAAGTCATGGGAAATGAAGATGTAGGTCAGCTTGAATTCCTCCTGCAACTCCTTGAGCAGGTTCAACACCTGTGCCTGCACCGACACATCCAACGCTGACACAGATTCATCGCAGATGATGAACTTGGGGTTGAGGGCGATCGCCCGTGCAATACAAATCCGCTGACGTTGTCCACCAGAGAACTCATGGGGATACCGATTGCTTGTGCGGGGATCTAAACCCACCCGCTCCAGCAGATAGGCAACCCGTTCTTCGCGATTGCGCTTGCTGCTGCCGACCTGGTGAATTCTCAACGGTTCCATCACGGCTTCACCAATGGTTATGCGGGGATCGAGGGAGCTAAACGGATCTTGAAAGATAATTTGCATCTCTCGCCGCAGCTTCCGGAGTTCCTTGGGGTTAAGGTGAGTAATCTCGCGTCCCTCAAACCAGATCTGCCCACCCATCGTTTTAACCAGACGCAACAGGGTTCGTGCCAGGGTGGATTTACCGCAGCCCGACTCACCCACTAGCCCCAATGTCTCACCCGGATAGACTTCAAAGGAAACATTGTTCACCGCCATCAGATAGCGTTGGGTCTGCCCCAACACACCCCGAACGGGATAGCCAACTTGCAGATTTTTGACTTGAATCAGCGGTGGCTGTTGTTGCAGTTCAACTAATCGTTGTCTGAGTTCGGCTTCGCTGACCTCGGCATTCATTCGCAACGCCTGATCAACATCTAACTGCTTCTCTTGAATGACCTTCTCCCCGTTGGGCTTGACTTCAACCTCCATAAAGTCAGCCACCGTCGGCAAATACTTCAAACGGCGATCGAGCTGTGGACGGCAGGTCAACAAGCCCTTGGTATAAGGATGTTGAGGATTGGAGAAGATATCCAGCACAGGTCCATATTCCACGATCTTGCCCTGATACATTACAGCAACCGTATCAGCGATATCGGCAATGATGCTCAAGTCGTGGGTGATGAAGAGGATAGACATACCCCGGCGATCGCGCAGTTCTCGCAGCAGATCCAAAATTGTCGCCTGCACCGTCACATCCAACGCCGTCGTCGGTTCATCGGCAATCAACAGTGACGGATTGCAGGAAATCGCCATCGCAATCATCATCCGTTGGATTTGCCCACCCGAAAGCTCGTGGGGGTAGCGATCGAGAATCGCGTGTTTCTGACGGTTAACCCCCTGACGAATATCACGCTCTGAGGGAGCCTCAGCCAGTCTGCCAGATTTAGACTGCTGTTCCTGCCACTCCTGCAAAAACCGCTGTTCCAACTCCTCGTCACTGGGCAACAGCTTGACTTCTTGTAGCAGGTTGATGGCTCGGCGGCGTGCCTCTGGCACGGGAATATTTTCGTGTTGTTGGATCGCCTCAATTAATTGAAAGCCACAGGTATAGACCGGATTGAGCGAGCTCATCGGCTCTTGAAAAATCATTGAGATTTTGCCGCCCCGATAGCTCTGCATTTGCCCCTCCGACAGGGCGCACAGATTCACCGGATCAACTGGAGCCGTGTCAGATGCCACTGAAGCAGAGTCTGTGACGGCTTCTCGAAACCAGATCTCGCCTCCCACAATTTTTCCGGGTGGAGTAGGAACAAGTCGCATCACAGACAGGGCAGTCACTGATTTGCCAGATCCGGATTCACCTACAATTCCCAGGGTTTGACCTCGTTTGACCTCAAACGAGATGTCATCTACCGCCTGGATAACGCGAGTATCAGTTTGAAACCGAACTCTTAGATTGCGAACGTCTAGAACAAGGTCACTCATGGAGGAGGCACTCACAAGGCAAATATGCCGAAGTCGATTAAATGGATTTTAACAGTGGCACAGCGGTTGATGTGTCATTTACATCAGTTTTGCCCTGAAAAGCCTTTACATCTCCCCCTGACTCTCAACTCCTCACACCCTTGTGCCTGACCTTCACGCGATCGCCCTCGTAGGAGCGATGCAACAAACCCAATGACTCAACCTGCTGAAATGCTTGTTCTACGGTCAATCCCTGGCTAACAGCAACATGGATTAATGCTATTGCGGCTGCAACGACCGCGTTACTACAGTGGATCAAAATGGGTTTTGCTAACACATTAATTTGTCGCAAGACTTGCAGCGTCAGGTCACAATCGAGCGTCTCAGGATTGACCGGAACGTTGCTGTAATGCAGCCCTAACAATTCGGCTTCTTGCTGTTCGGTATCGGGGAAACCGACTTCGTTGGGCGATCGCAAATTCAGCACCGAATGATAGCCCTCAATCGCAACTTCTTTCAACTGCGCTGACGTGACTTGTCCGGCGATCGCCAGATCATCATTAATTCTGCGAATAGTACTAAAACTAAGCATTGCAGCCTCCTGCAAGTTACTCATTACGGGGCATTCATGCTGAGAGATCGTGGACAAAGGTTGCCTTAAATTGAGCGGAGCAAATTCTCAATCCAACATTCAGAACTCATCAGACATTCATCCTCTAACGGCAAAGAGGTTTATCGTTTCAATTAAACTGACATTTAGCAACAGCCATCCCCATTAGGATGAAGGACAGGGGTCAAAACCCCTGAATGAGGGCAATGCCCCCATACCTCCTTCACTGCCTAATCGATGGCAATAGCTAACCAGCTTAAAAGCTCATCAATAAGCTTCTAAACCTGATATCAAGGGGTAGATTATTGCTCTTACAACCCAGAAGGGTTAGCCGGTGATTAGAAAAGCTAGATTTACTTAGCCTTAGCTTAAAGTTACGAAAAGAATATGAGGAACTTGTGAGGAGTAATTCCTTAAACCTTTGAGCTATCAACGACTTGCCGCCCTAAAAGTTTTTGAAAGGGTTTGCTTTTAACCAGATGAATGACGGAATAAGTCACGGTGACAATCACCAGAATGATGGAAAGCCAATGTAACCAGGGCAAATTCCACCCTAGACGCGCCAGACCTAATAACAAAGCGTCATCCAGTAGGCTAATTAGAAACGGCAATAGGGACGTTAAAACAAGCTGGGAAAGATTTTCTAAATCAATATTCATATACAGACTGATTTTTTAATTATTGGTTATAAGCACTCATTTCTGAGAGCGGCGATCGCGCAGAGTTGAAGCTAGAATTACCGCCACTTCAAGAATTAGAAGGTAGCCGATTATGAGCAACCACACAGTTCGCAATCAGTGATTCAAAGTCTGATTGCACGCTCCATTGTTGCAGTCATTATTGAAGTTTTTGAGGAATGCTCGAAGAGCTGATGTTGTTGAAATTGAGTTGTGGTTAACTTCAGATCAATCTTTGTTGTGAGATAGTATTGACGTGCCCTGTGACAGCTTATTGTCAACAACAATAACGGATCTGAGAAGCCATTTTGGCGCAATTCTGCATTTCGCAATCTTGCGCTACAAAACGTAACTTGATTATCCTTACAAAGTTACGTTTTTAACTGGAATGTTTTAGGAGTTGGGGTGGGGCACACGAATTAACTGATTGGGTTGTGGGGCAACAAGTTTGGCGGTCGCTCCATCCAACCAGCGCACTTCTACTGTCTCAATCTGTGTCGTTGTTCCTAACCCGAAGTGAGCAACAGGCTCCATCTGGCAAAGATAACCACTCCCCGCATCGATCGCCTTGGTCTGTCTGCGTTCTGCCGTGGTTAACGTCACCACTGCGCCGCGTGCTGGAGCACCATAGGGAGTCAGTGGCAACACCCGCAACCAGGAATAACTACTAGAGGCTCCGTTGCTAGCAACGTGGTAGAGCGACAGCGGTTGAGCACCGGACTCGCCATGCGCAATGATCAGTTCCAGTCGTCCATCTCCGTCAAAGTCTCCCACAGCGGCTCCGGTTCCCAAGCCAGATGGCTCCAGAGCGTCTCCCGTATCAAGCGAAATCCACTTACCATTCCGCCAACCAAACAACCGATTGGGTTGCCCAATGTTGTTGAAAAACAATTCGTCGTAGCCGTCATTATCAAAATCAGCAGCAATTACGGTGCGAATCCGCGAAGGAATTGCCATCGCCAGTGGGGCACTTTCACGAAACTTGCTGGGTTCCTGTTGTAAATAAAGGCGATGCGGTCCTTCCCAGTTGCCGTAAACCAGGTCAAAGCGACCATCTCCATCAGCATCCAAAACAGCAATGCCGCGCCCATGTTCGTAGGGGTCACTCAAGTTGGCGATCGCCGCAATTTCAACAAAGGTGCCATCCCCTTGATTGCGAAACAAAAAATTAGCCCCATTCTCGTTAGCCGCAAAGATGTCCATTCGCTCTGACACTAACGGTGCCGCGACTAACCCTCGCCCCCCGGTTTTGAGGTTGATGCCTGCTTCAGGAGCCACATCAGCTAACATGCCATCCTCATTCAACTCATAGAGCCGCATTGAACCGCCATAATTAGCGACAATACAACCGTATTTTCCAGAACCATGGCGATCGACCCAGGCGACCGATCGCCCTGCCGTGAGATTCAGAGCATCCTGATTTTGTGGCAAAGAAAATAAATCCTGCCAGATGCCATCCTGCCAGTCAAACAGGCGATCGCCAAATTGCTTGCGACCTGCAAAGGCATCGGTATTTAACACATAAATTTCTTCACGCCCGTCGCCATCTAAATCAGCCGCAGCTACCCCAATTGCCCGTCGCCCATCATCGGCTAGTGTTGCATCTGCAATATCCACAAACCCGGTTTCCTGCCATTTGAGCACCAGGTTGCGCTCTCCAAACCCTGCCACAAATAACTCAAACGCACCATCGCCATCAATGTCGGTAACTGCAACGCCGTAGTTAAGCTGTGCCGGATTGTGAAGCAAGAGAGAACTTTTGTCGATAAACATAGAGGCTACGCCGAGGCTGCACCCAGCAGAATGCGTGAAAAAACTCAATTCAAGATTCAGAACAGGTGCGATCGCCACCTGCGTCCCCAAATGGGTTGTTATTCCAATTATCCTGCCAGGGTTGTGCTCCTTTGACCAGAACCATTTTGAAAAACGCTTCTAAAATCAAAAGGGAGGAACCACGGGTCAATCGTCAGCCACCAATGACCCTCTACTCCCCATTCCCCTACTCTCTTCCCTTTCCACTCATCAAGACAGACGCGATAAATTGCGTCTCTTCCTACCCTCCCACTCTCCTACCCTCCCACGCTTATGAACTTTTGGACTCATCTCTTACATCTAGCTGGTTCCGGCGCGGTCGCTTACATCACTGCTGCCAATATCCGAGACTCCAAAACGCGCCCTAACGTATTAGCAGGCTTTCAATTAGCAGAATCTGGGTCAGTGCCGTTTTTGGAGGCGTTAAGCCAACGTGCCGCTAACGAAGGCGATGAATGGCTAGCAGAGCGGTTGGCTCGCCACGCTCAAGATGAACGGCGACATGGTCAAATCTTTGCTCAAGCACTCAAACGCTTGAATAAGCAAGTGATTGACTTCAAAAGTTTGCCGAAGACTGATACAGATGAACGGCGTCGCAGTCCGTTCTTTGAAGCCTATTTTGAGGGGTACAGTCCAGAGCAGTTAAGCCCTCAAACCATTGACTGGATGGTGTTTTTTGCCAGTACTTACATCCTTGAGTTGGACGCCAGCAAGGAGTTTGCTCGGATGGCGAGAGCACTTCCCGATGATGATGCCAGTGTTTTTCTTCAGAAAGGATTGCTCAGTATTGCGAGCGATGAGACAGGGCACGCTGCCTATCTACATGAAGCTATGCAGCGACGTGTTTCATATGCTGAGGCGGAGGAAGCGATCGCCCACTGGCGCACACGCAAAGTCAACGCGCTGTTGGCAATGGTTGGCAATCTCTTTCAACGCAGCGGTAAGTTTCCGTCAATGGTGCAGGATGGCGTCTCTCCTGAAATGGCTGCCCTGGCAGAAGAACCTGCTGCGCCTGAGTTGGCTTCAGTCTGAGCACCAGTAGATCAAACCTCTAACGCCTGAGAAGGGTCTTGGCAATGCTAAGCCCCGTACAGCAATTTGTCCCGTTGGTAGTCCTATTTAACGTAAATTCGGGATAAGGATTTCGGTGGTTAAAACCGCCGCTATCGGAGCAAAACCGACCTGCGTCGGTTCGTCAAATCCTGCCTTTTCCGGAGTCCGCGTCGGTGGACTTCGCTCTAGTAGCCGCGAATTCATTCACCAGGCTCTTAAACCAAACTGACGTTATTTAGGAAAGGATGGGATTAAGAAAGCGAGAGTGAGGGAGTATGAGCGTGGGTATTCTCACTCTTTTACCCTCTCACCATCCCTCCCGCTAGGACACTACCGTCCCGTTTTCAATTCAAATGACTATCAGCCCAACGCGCCAAGTCCGCTGGGGTATTGCAGTTAAACAGAATCGAGGGATCATCCAGGTGTAACTCAGCCACTACTTGCGTCGCTAACCACCGTTGAAACGATCGCCCCCCTGACTCGATAAACCCCTGTAACTCCAACAGACACGATCGCCGATAAAACCCACACAGTGGCTCCCAACGGTTTGATTGGCGTGGTAAACAGGCGATCGCTTCTGATGGAACGGTGGGTAACTGGGCGATCGCCGCTTGCAACACATCCGCTCTCAATCTCGGCAGGTCACACGCCAACACGAGCACCCAATCCGTCTTGACCTGAGTCAGTCCTTCTGCAAACCCCACCAGAGGTCCCTGAGGTTTCCAATCTGGAATTGCTTCCCCTTCCTGAATCACCCAACAACCCTCTGGGATAACCTCGTAATACCGCTCACCCCATCCTGTAACCACATACACCGGATCAGCGCACTCCTGCGCCATCTGGCAAACCCACCGCAATAAAGGCATCCCATTGACCGGGAGGAGTGCCTTATCGCACCCCATCCGTGAACTGGTACCTCCTGCCAGAACGATCGCCGCCACCTCAGACTGTGTTGCATCTACAGGCTTCATGGGCTTCTATCTAGCCACTAGACCAACCAACACCAAAACCGCTCCAACTGCCAAACAACCAACCATGCCGTAAAAGGCTCCTTTCGCATTCCGGTCAGCTGCTTTGGTCAATTCCTCATCCGTTCTCAACGAAATAATAAATTGCTGTTCAGATTCAGGTGGTTTTTGAATCACCAACCCCCCACTATCACTGACCGTGCCCACGACTAATACTTTGCGGTAGAGCGGCAAAATGGACTCGGAATAACGATAGCCCAGCGTTCTGCGATTGCCAAAGGAAGAGTTTACAGCCAGAGAAAACCCGCCGAAGGATAACAATCCGCCAACGGCTTGCTCTGGACGAAATTCATCCAAAATCTTTACTGTTTCAATATTGGCTCCATCGGGGTTGACCTCGATCGCCCCTCTGTCATCCTGAATCGTGAAGGGAATCGACTGCTGATTGCTGGAGATGACTTCAGACCCCCGTTGTGTATCCTGATACGATTTACCCTCACTGTCCTGCTTCGTCACCTTCTCCTCGTACTCGCGCCGCACTTCCATCTTGTAATAAACACACGGTTCCTGCTTCAACTCGGAGGTAATCGGGCGATCGCACTGAATCACCCCCGACAGCTTGACATAATCACGCCAACTACCACCCCCAATCTCCTGGGCGATCGCTTTTGACATATCCTTCAACTCAGTGGTCGTTACCGGACGAGCCGATCTCAGACAAAACGCTTTATTTTTTTGGTTCTTTTGAATAAAAAAGAGGACGACGCCTACAATCATCAAAATGACGCCCACAATCAGGAATCCCATCTACTCCGCTCCCATTTACCTGGCTTGAGCTATATAGTTCCCAAAACCATCTTGGCTGAGCAACTGCCGGATTGCGGGAAATGATAAAGAGAGTTACACAGATTCAGAAGGAATAAAAGCATCATCACGCGGGTGAAATCGCGGATGTAACAATGCCTCAACGGGCTGATCGGCTTTGAGGTGCTGTTCCACGATCAGGGGCACATCCTCCACCTTGACACGGCAATACCAAACCTGATCAGGCATCACCTGTACGGTTGGTCCAGACGCACATTGCCCCATGCACTCACTGCCACTAGCAAACACAGTCGGCAAATCGGTTTTTTGAAACGCAGCTAATACGTCTTCTGAGCCACTTCTGGCACACGATCGAGCTTGACAAACCAGAACGCAGCGACGCTTCATCTACTACTCCCTAATTCCCTACTCCCCACTCCCTGAATACCTTCTATCGCAACCATCGATCAAAAAAGGTATTAATCGATTTCTTAATTAAACGGCGACGACGCCACTTCTGAAAGGCATCCTCGTAGTCGTCTCCATCCATCTGCCGCAACTTCCAGACACTCAACGCCGTGAAGACACCCCACCCTAAAAGGACATACAGTGACCACGTCAACCCACCCGCTGTCAGTAGATTCAACACAACCAAAAAGGCGTTGACAATGAGAAAGCGAGTTAACCGCTGTTTGAGCCGTTGTTGCCGATAAAGATTAAAGGTTTGTCGCTCTCGGTTCTCACCTTGTCGTGTCAGCCATTCCTGCTCAGCTAACTGCAAATCCATAGGGGAAATCCCTAGCTCATCAGCGATCTCCAACAGTTGGGCACGAGTCAACTCACCCGCATCCGTTTGACGGGCGATCGCCAACTGCAAAATCTCTTGAACATCTTCCTGGCTATACAGATCAGTCATCGCCGCTTCAGAGGTGAGCATGAGGACATACAACCCAGACCTACAATTCCGTTATACGAAAATCTAACCCCCAGTGACATTGGGTTAGGGTACGGATATCAAGACAGAGACAGAATAAGATTTGTATCTTATTCCAGCTAAAGCATGGCTATTTTTAGATTTCAGTAAGATTCGCAAATTAGATTATTAAGAGATTCCTATGATTTCCTGGCTAAATCTTTCAGTTGAGCTAGCCAGCTCGTTTTATAATGTGGTGTGGGAATCTTTTTTAAAAAAACTTTTTACAACTGCGACAAGTCCTGAGATTGACGGTTTGAAGCAGATTTTTTCACGGTCATAGCTAAAGATTGATTCAGAGGGATTGACTCATGGACGCTACGAACCCAGTCAGGCGTAACGGTCGCAGAGGCAAGGCTACAAAGGAGACAACAGTGGAAAGCACGACGGATAGTCCAGCAGCAACGGAGCAAAATATGGCTGAGCAAACAAAAACGACCAGCAATGGTGACGCAAAGACTGAGATAACTGCCCTGTCCTTGAAACCCAACGCTGAACAAGCGTCTAGTGGTGTTGCTGGGATGATTTCTGTATCGGGCGATCGCCCCATTGCAGTGAGCAATCTAGACGTATACGGCACGATTCTTAACAACCGTCCCATCATGGCAAGCCATATCAAAGTGTTGGATGTCACTGCTGTGGGAGGGCGTCCCATTTTTGCGAGTGACCTCGTCATCCGAGAAGATTTGTCGCTTCCTGGTGGTCGTCCTGTATTTGCTAGCGACCCTCATCTACTAGAAGCGTCTATGTTGCCGGGTGGTCGCCCCATCGCTTCAAATGAAATCGATGACGCTGAGACACTGATGGGTTTCATCGACTAATTCCCGCAATAGGTGTCATAACCCTCATCCAACGAATTCTGAATAATAAAGGGTCTAGAGAACTAGACCCTTTTTTGTTTTTACAGGTTTTTGTTTTTACAGGGATGGATTGACATTGCCTGGGACTGCCTGGTGCGACTTTGCCCCCAGATAAAGCTCTCCCACCTTGGGATCATTCAACAAATCACTGCCGCGCCCCTCAAAGCGATCGCGTCCCGTATCCAGAACATATCCCCGATCTGCCATTGCCAGAGCTTTACGCGCGTTTTGCTCCACCAGGGCGATCGCCGTTCCAGACTCGTTAATTTGCTTAATCCGATCCAAAACTCCCTGAACCATTTGCGGAGATAGGGCAGCGGATGGCTCATCCAACAAGAGTAGGCTAGGCTCCAGCATCAAGGCTCGCCCCATTGCAAGTTGCTGCCGCTCTCCACCAGAAAGCGTTCCGGCTCGCTGTCGTCGTCGCTCAGCCAGCACTGGAAACATCTCAAAAATCCGTTGCTTTGACGAGCCTAGGGACGCCTCTCGAACAAATCCTCCCATCTCCAAGTTCTCTTCGACCGTGAGTGAAGGAAATACGTTTGAGATCTGTGGAACATAACACATGCCCCGACGGACAATCTGATCCGATTTCAGTCCAGCAATATTCTCGTCCTGAAAGAGAATTTTGCCCCGGTGGGGAGAGAGCAACCCAAAGATAGTTTTTGCCAAGGTGGATTTACCCGCTCCATTGGGACCAATAATTGCCACGAGTTCCCCCGGATACACCCTGAAGTTAATCCCTTGCAAAATATCCAAATCTTTTATGTATCCAGCGTAGACATCCTCTACAACTAGCAGCGGGGTCATATCACCCATAGATTCATCTCTGACAACAGTGCGATCGAGGGCACTAACCGTTAGCAATAACAGCACTTACCCATTCAGCCATTCTTGCATATCTAAGCGGTTAGCTTTCAACCCTGACTTCTATCCCTAGTCTCCCCCAACGTTAATGTCACTGCCCCAGACCTCAGCCCCTGTCAGGTTAATACCCGTCAAAATAGCTCCGGCAGTGTCAGCCTGGTGGACTGTCGCATCCGTCAAGTTTGCATTGGTCAGATTCGCCTGAGTCAGGCTAGCGTTTGTCGCAAATGCCCCTGTCAAGTTGGCATTGGTTAGATTCGCGCCCGTCAAATCTGCACCCTCTAGATTGACATTGACCAGAATGGCGCGCTCTAAGTTCGCGTTTCTCAAATCAGCCCCAATTAAATGAGCACCTGTTAAATCTGCACCCCGCAGATCGCACCCGGCACAAGCTCCCGTTTCTAACAATTGCTGGACCTGAGCCGGATCAGCTGCATTCACCGGGAGGGCGATCGCTGCTGATACCAGGACACCAACCGCTGTCAGTACTCCAAATTTCATATCTCTACCTCCAAAAACGCCAGGGAAGTGCGGAGGTTATCTTTGAGAGAACAGGTGTGCTCTAAACCTCTCATTGTTAGCGTGACACAGGCAGTAGCACCCTATCTTCGTTCCATTGATGGAATCGTCAAGACAATCTATCCTCCGTTAGGATTAGCCTGACAGTAGTGCAATTCCACAGAAAACCTCCGCTGTACCGTTAGATACAGCACGCAAGATAAGAATTCCTGACAGAGATCGAATCAGCCAACCGCGCACGATCGGTAGTCAGCAGTCCTTAAGGAGCAATGAACCATTGACCACGGACGATTGACGATTGACCGTTGATTGACAATTGACGGTTAACTATTGATGATTGACCACGGACAATTAACGATTGACCGCGAACGATTAACAATTGACCGTTGATTGACGATTGACCACGGACAATTGACCGTTTACTATTGACAATTCCTACAGCACCTCAGCCCGCAACTTCGCTAGAGGCAGGCAGAGAAACTTTTCCCAGTTCGGCACAAAGGCTCGTTTGTTAAACACATCATACTGGTTGCGCTCAATCACATCCAGAATTCGACGATAAAACATGAGAGCCGCCCACAATGGGAAGCGAGCATCAGGGCTTAACATCCGAATGCCCCGCTCAGCACTGGCATAAAACTTGCGCGCTCGCTGGATCTGGAACTTCATTAGCTCACACCAGCGATCGTCGATCACGCTGTTGAGCAAATCCTGCTCGGTGTAGTTAAACAGAGCTAATTCTTCTAAGGGGATGTAGATTCGACCGCGACGTGCATCTTCCCCAACATCCCGCAAAATATTGGTCAGTTGTTTAGCAATGCCCAGTGCGATCGCCTCTTCTCTGGGAATGTACAGTTCTTGCTGCTGAAACCAGGGAGCCGTATGCTGTGTCGTGTCTAACCCCATAATGGCTTTTGACATTAAACCAACTGTTCCGGCGACGCGATAACAGTACAGGTTCAACTCCTCAAAGGTGTCATAGCGGCTGCGATATAAATCCATCCGCTGCCCCGCAATCATGTCCCGAAAGGGCTGAATCTCCACGGGATATCGCTCTAACGTGTCTACTAAGGCAACATCAAAGTCATCGATGGGGTGACCCGCAAACACCGACTCCAGGCTATGTTCCCACTGGTCAAGCGTTGCTTCGGTCGTGAGTTCAGCGAGTGGTCCATCAACTAACTCGTCGGTGCGACGGCACCAGGCATAAATTGCCCAAAATGCCTGTCGCTTACCGGGAGGAAGCAATAACGTGCCCAAATAAAACGTCGTGGAATGCTTTGCGATGACTTGACGGCAAAGCTCATAGGCATCCTCCAAGGAAGCCAGGGGGGTGATGCGGGGAGATTCAGGCAATTGCAGCATTACATTGCAAGCTGGTGGATAGACTTTAAAACTATCAGCATTTGGTTACAATCTTTAAGCTTTTGTGTATTTAAGCCAAAGCTTATTTGGGCGATCGCAACCAACAAATCTTAGTGAGCCGGAGACGGTTGAACTGACTCCAGGTGAGGCAGTGACGGATCCAAAGCAGGCGATGACGCATCAATCGCAAGCGATCGCTGACTAATAGCCTGCGCTGTCAGCTTACCAGAAAGCACCGCACCTTCCATACTGGCTAGATAACGTTGCATCGTGAAGTCACCAGACAAGTAGAAATTGGATATCGGAGTCGTCTGGGAGGGGCGATATTGCTGCCGCCCAGGAGTGGCTTTATAAACCGAACGTGGGGTCTTCACGACCTTGTACTTCAACAGTTTCGCTGAGTCATCACCCCCAAAATGATCGGGGAATAGATTCTTGAGTTCAACTAGTGTCGCTGCCACGATGTCTTCATCAGAGCGGGTAATCCACTCGTGAGCAGGTGCCAGGACTAGCTCCAACATCGAGCGATCGGGGTTGGCATACTCGCGGCAGGTGTTGCTCATGTCGGCGTAGACACTGAGGAGGGGCGATCGCGAAAACAGCAGATGATCCACATCCGTCAACTTGCGATCAAACCAGAGATGAAGGTTGATAACGGGGACTCCTTCCAACTCATTGAGTTGCTTGAAGTAATCCATCTCACGCCACGGAGCAGGCAACATCACCTTGAGAGGATCGACAGGCATCGCCGATACATAAACGTCGGCAGTAACCACTTCATCCTCTGCTCCATCCAGCCCACGAATCAAGAAGCCACGAACTGAATTGTCAGGGTTTAATAGGATTTCCTTGAGGGGGGCATTGAGGCGAACTTCACCACCCCGCTCCACAACGTGATCCACCATTGGTTGGCATAGTCGCTCTGTTGGGGAGCCATCCAAAAATGCCATCTTGGAACCATATCGCTCCTGCAAGAAGCGATTCATAGCGGTGAGAATAACAGTCGAGGAAATTTCATCTGGTCCAATGAAGTTAAGCGACTTAGACATGGCGATGAAAATTTCATCATTCACCCGCTCTGGAATGCCGTGCTTTTGCAACCATTCTGTCCAGGAATAGCGATCCATCTCCTCAACGTAGCTCTGACCACGCACCATCACTGGAATCAAGCCCAAGCCGAACTTGATTTTTTCCTCCCAGGTGAGCATGTCATTGTTACGTAAAATCGCTGCAATTCCGTTCCAGGGTGCAGGAATATCGGGAAAATCGAAGCGAGAATAAACCCCAGGATTGTCGGGTTGATTCATAATCATGCTGTGCTCTTTCCACTGCAACCGATCCTCAATGTCCAACTCTTTGAACAGTTGCAGCATGTTGGGATAAGCACCAAAGAAGATGTGTAACCCTGTTTCGTACCAATCACCGTCTTCATCTTTCCAGGCTGCTACCTTGCCCCCCAATACGTCCCGCCGCTCCAGAACGATGGGAGTATGTCCAGCATCAGCCAAATATTTGGCACAAGAAAGACCGGCTAATCCTGCTCCAGCGATCGCAACTCGCATGTATGGCTTCTATCCTTCGATATGCTTGATCATCGTGTTCCATTAATTATATGTTGCAATCCGTAACATTTTGATCGCCGAAACTTTCTTTTCTGGCAAATTCCCAAAGAAATCAACCGATTTACTCTCATTTTGGATGTTTCAGTTGTCCTCTTCAGTCAGCAACTCGGCATCCCGATATAAATCCTTGAGGGCTTGTTTCTGAGTGCGGCGAGAAGGACGGCGATATTTCTTAGTAGCCAGTTTGGGTTCCGTTTCAATCTGTCCCTCCTGGCGAATCTTTTGTTTTACCGTCGATTCCACTGTGCCCGATCGCTCCAGTGCCGTTTGATACGCGATCGCCTCTTCTAAAAATGTCAGGTAATGCTCATATCGCTCCCAATCTCCGCGCACTGCACAGTTGGGTTCATCCCGGTGCAGACAATCGCTAAACTGACAACTTGCTTGACTCAGGCGATGGCGAGCTTCAGGAAAATAACTGGCTAATTCTCTAGGGGTGCAGTCGATGTCGGGTTGATTGAACCCCGGCGTATCTGCCAGCAGCCCTCCCTGAGGTAACGTGAATAGCTCTACGTGGCGAGTCGTGTGACGCCCCCGACCTAACTTACCGGAAACCGCCCCCACTCGCACTTCGATTTCCGGAATTAGATGATTGATTAAACTTGATTTACCAACCCCAGAGGGACCAGAAACAACGGTAATACGATGCGCTAACTGAGCCTGGATCGCGTCCAACCCCTGGTTCCTCTGAACGCTCATTGCAATAGGGTTGTAGCCCCACTCTCGCAGGCGATCGCCCCAACTCTGCAACTCCTGTGATGAAATCAAGTCGCTTTTATTCAGGCACAGACCTACAGCTAACCCAGTAGACTCGGCTTTCACCAAAAATCGGCTCAGTTGCAACGGTTCTAACGTCGGTTCCGCCAGCGCAAATACCAGAAAAATCTGGTCTACGTTCGCCACTGGAGGACGATCCAATTCCGTATGGCGAGGCAAGACTTGTGCGATCGCCCCCCGCTTGCTAACCCAGTCCACTTCTTCGACCTGAACGCGATCCCCCACCATAACCTGTTGCCCAATTTTCTTCAGGCGCGATCGTCGAGTACACAGCAATATCTCAGGCTGCACCCCAGAGGAAGGTCCAGCTCCATCAAGCTGCACCCAGTAATAATTGGCTTGAACCGCTAAGACAGTTCCCAGGAATGGCGGTTTGCTCGAAACGGGTGAGACTGGGTTTGCCTCGCCAACAGACGTGAGTGGATCGACATCAGCACTCATAACTCAAACCCTTCAGACTCTGGACATCCATTCGCCGCCGCTTAAGCGATTAAGCTAAAGCGGACGACGCACTCTCAATGCAAAAAACTCACTCCGATCTTCGATTAACTCAATGGTGTAACCTTCCATCGTCAAACTATCCGGAACCTGCTCCACTGGCTCACCCGGATCTAACCAAACCTCCAATACCGTACCGGGTTGCATTTGTTCCAGTCGCAACTTTGTACGAACAAAATTAATGGGACAAGGCGTGCCTCGCAGATCGAGCTGTGCATCAGGTGCTTTAAGGTTGGCAGATTCAATCACTGAAATAACCCCCCTAGAAAACCGACACCCCCGGTTTTACTAGTGCGATCGCCCCGGATTTTTGCCAGTTTCTCCAGCAGTTCTCGCTCCTCGGCATTGATCTTGGTGGGGATATCAACTAACACGGTGATTAAATGATTGCCACGACTGACCGGATTGCCCAAACGAGGAACACCACGATTCTCAAGGGTGATCACCGTACCCGGTTGAGTTCCAGGGGCGATCGTGACCTCAAGTGGACCATCTACCGTGTTGACCTCTAACTTACTGCCCAAAATCGCTTGCAAGTAGCTGATCTTGACCTGGGACAAGATATTGATACCGTCCCGCTGAAACTCAGCATCCTCATTAACAAATAAATAGACATAGAGATCCCCTGAAGGACCACCGCGCATGCCGGCATCCCCTTCAGATGAAACTCTTAGCCGAGTGCCATTATCCACACCTGCTGGAATCGTAATCTTGAGCTTCTTAGCTTCTTGCTTCTGCCCACTGCCGCCACAAGTATCACATTTCTCTTCGATGACTTGCCCAACTCCGTTACAGGTCGGACAAACTGATACCTGTGTAAAGCTACCAAAGGGAGTTCGAGTCGCCCGACGTACCTGCCCCGAACCGCTACAGGTTGGACAAGCACGAGGTCGAGTTCCTGGCTTTGCGCCTGTACCTGTGCAGGTATTGCAGGTTTCTAGATGGCTGATTCGAATTTCTTTTTCACCGCCAAAAACAGCTTCCCGGAAATCGAGCTTGAGGTCTAAGCGCAAATCATCACCGCGCACAGGTCCGCTGCGTCGTCGTGCAGACTGACCCATTCCACCCGAAAAGCCACTAAAGAAGCTCTCAAAAATATCGGCAAAACCACCTAAATCACTGAAATCTTGATAACCAGCTCCTGCCGCAGAACTGACACCCGCTTCGCCATAGCGATCATACCGAGCCCGAGTCTCTGGCTCTGAGAGCACCTCATACGCTCGGTTAATCTCCTTAAATCGCTCCTCTGCGCCTTCTTCTTTGTTGACATCAGGGTGATATTTGCGAGCTAGCCTGCGGTAGGCGCGTTTGATTTCCTCTTTATCGGCGTCTCGTGAGACACCAAGAATCTCGTAATAGTCACGAGCCATAGAGTGTTGCTTGGGGGAGTAAGGAGAGTTAAACAGTGAGGCACGACTAGGCAGGCAACCACTAGCACTACATTTTTAGCAGTGCTCCAACACCTGACAGTCAACGCCCCATATCTACTAGCCTATCCTAACCTAATCAAGTGGTTCGTAGGGAACCGTAACCGTATCATTGTCATCGAAAGTGTAATCGCCAAAATCTTCGGTTGGTTGAGACTCAGCATGATTATCACCACTCCAATCTCCAGCATCCGGATCATAAGACGGGTAGTAATCGCTATCGTCCTTATTAGCTTGCTGATAGACCGCTGCACCAACACCGAGAAGTGCTTGTTGCAGGGCATCTAGACACTGCTTCATGGCTTCAACCGTAATGTTGGGGTCAATAACAGCACGCCTTAGATCTTTGGATCGAGCATCCGCTTCGGCTTTCAGCTCTTCGCTAATAAGGTCAGCATGTTCTCGCAAAGTGGACTCATAGCTGTAGAACAGACCATCTGCCTGATTGCGTAGTTCAACCAGATATTTACGGCGACGATCCTCTTCAGCATAGATTTCAGCTTCCTGACGTGCCTTTTCGACCTCTGCCTCGCTGAGACCACCCGTGTTGGTAATCCGGATACTTTGCTCACGCCCAGTACCTTTATCCCGCGCGGAAACTTGCAGGATGCCGTTGGCATCAATTTCAAAAGAGACCTCAATTTGAGGAACGCCTCTAGGAGCAGGTGGAATACCTGTTAACTGGAACTTCCCTAGGCTCTTGTTATCTTTCGCCATCGCCCGCTCACCCTGGAGGACATGAATCTCAACAGAGGTTTGACCATCTGTGGCGGTGGAAAAAGTCTGCGTCTTGCTAGTGGGAATGGTGGTGTTCCGGTCAATGACTTTAGTGAATACTTCACCCAACGTTTCAATCCCCAGGGAAAGTGGGGTTACATCCAGCAGCAGGATCTCCATGCCAGGCTCGCGACCCAGCACCCCAGCCTGAATCGCCGCGCCTAGTGCCACGGCTTCATCAGGGTTAATCGAGCGATCGGGGTTTTTGCCACCAAAGTATTGTTTGATAGCTTCTTGCACCGCTGGGATTCGAGTTGAACCACCAACTAACAGGATGCGATCAATTTGATCCGGAGACAGCCCACAATCCTTAAGAGCTTGAGTCACAGGGTCAATCGTTCCCTGAATCAGATGGCTGACCAGTTCCTCAAACTTGGCACGAGTTAGCTCCATCTCTAGATGCTTGGGTCCCGTTTCATCTGCTGTGATGAACGGTAGGTTGATGGTTGTTGTCAGCATATTGGAAAGCTCGATTTTGGCTTTTTCAGCCGCCTCTCGCAATCGTTGCAATGCCATTTTGTCGGTCGAGAGATCAATTCCTTCTTGTTCTCTGAAGTTACTGATTAACCAACGCACCAAAGCATTGTCAAAGTCATCTCCTCCAAGGTGGTTATTCCCAGAGGTAGCTTTGACCTCAAACACCCCATCTCCAAGTTGCAATACGGAGACGTCAAACGTGCCACCCCCTAAGTCAAACACCAGTACGCTTTGCTCTTGGTCTTGCTTATCAAGACCAAAGGACAGTGCAGCAGCAGTGGGTTCGTTGATGATTCTAAGAACCTCTAAGCCAGCAATTGTGCCCGCATCCTTAGTTGCCTGCCGCTGTGCATCCGTGAAGTAAGCTGGAACCGTAATAACCGCTTGAGTCGCAGGTTCACCCAGGTAATTTTCAGCGTCCTGCTTGAGTTTCTGCAAGATCATCGCTGAAACTTCTTGAGGGGTATACGTTTTTCCTCGAATTTGAACGTTTACAGTATCGTCTTTACCTTTGATACAGGTATAGGGAACCCGGCTCCGCTCGTCTACAGTATCGTCCCAACGACGACCAATGAATCGCTTGATACTGAAGACCGTGTTTTCGGCATTTGTCACCCCTTGCCGCTTGGCGAGTTGTCCAACGAGGCGTTCGCCTGATTTTCCAAACCCAACGATGCTGGGGGTCGTGCGTCCGCCTTCCGAGTTTGAAATGACGACTGGCTGACCGCCCTCTAAGACTGCGACGCAGCTATTTGTCGTGCCGAGGTCAATACCGATGACTTTTCCCATAATTAGCGGCTATAAACGTATTCAAGTGAATGAGCACAAATGGTGTGGCTTAGGAATTGAACTCATTTCTAGCAAGTATTCCGCAATCTTCCGGGAATCTGATCACTTACCATGAAATCTTTTTAATGACGTCTGGGAAGTAATTGGACAGACACGGAATCTTGGTTTTTCATGCAGATTAACCTTCTGTTTCATTGGAATGAGTTTCTTCAGCCATACCCTCTTCTGGTGGAGCGGCGACCTTCACCATGGCATGGCGCAGGACTCGCTCTCCCAATAGATAGCCCCTGACCAATTCCTCGATGACTGTGCCTTCAGCAAATTCTTCTGTTGGCTCTCGCATCACCGCCTCATGAAGATTTGGATCAAACTCTTTGCCTTCAGCACGCATTGGAGCAACTCCAATACGTTTTAAGCGATCGACCAGGTCTTTGTAGACCCCCTGATAGCTCTTGTGAATGGTCATTTCTGACTCAGTCTGAGGCTTAATTTGCAGACGTGCTCGTTCAAAGTTGTCCACAACAGGCAGAAGCTCTATGACTGTGGAGCATTTGACCTGTTGCTCTAAGTCCTCTTTCTCTTTCTGAGTCCGTTTCCGGAAATTGTCAAAATCAGCTGCCATCCGCATACACTGACTGGTACGCTCGTCAACCTGAGATTTCAGGGTTTCGATTTGCTTAGTCAACTCGTCAATTGTGACTTGATAATCGTTCTGTAGTGGTAACCCATTTTCAGAAGCAGCGTCAAAGATAGGCTCTGCGCCCTCGTCACTCAGAGCTTCGTCTACTTCTTCGATTGGAATATTGTCTCCCTCTACTGAAGGCATCGGTGATTCAGTGTTCAGGGTTGGGTCGCCCATAGCACTGTTCTCAGCAGATGTTGCTTTATCTTCGGTGTTCTGTGAAGTCCCCGACTCGTTAATACCCATTGTCTCTCGTGTGTTGTCTAGTTGCTTTTCCTTATCAAACATTGTGCATCAATTTAAAGTGATTGATGTAATCACAGATTGATCACCTGAAAGCGGAGAAAAATAGAAGGCGATCGCCATTCCGACATAAAACTTCTATCGAAATTACCCAAATGGTAATTCACATGCCCTTGCTCATCCTCAGTACGGGATATTATTTGGGCACAACTTTATGAAATATCTATGTACTAAAGTGCTTTTACGGGGGTTGACCCTGCAACAACGAGCTATCATCTTGAACAGATACCAGCGTCTACCTAGAGGCTTAAACAATATTTGTTAAGAAACTGAAACAAGTCAACTGATTTCCCCATAATACTCTACGCATCTCGCTTTGAGAGTAGACTACGCCTCTTCGCCACTATTGAATTACTTCTAGGGATCATGATGCAGATTACAAATGTAAAGATTTTTTACAATCCAGGCTGCACATATCCCTTGACGTAGTTTTGTTGATTCATTTCCAATAGTGCTAAGCCTCAACTATTTGGCTGCAATCGCTAGAAAAACGATACCATTCGTTCATCGTGTAGATGTTTCAGAACCGATTCGGTAACCCTGTCCCCCCGGCTCCACTCAATTAAGACATTCTCCCACCCGCTATGACTAACTCCTCGTCACAAGCATCGCGCAAAGCTCTAGTTTTAAAGCACTCTTTCTCACCCTTTAGTACTCAGTTGGTGAAGTCTGGTTATGTTAACAACGACCAGATGCAACAAGCTTTAGTTGAGAGCCGGAAATCAGGCAGACCCTTGCTTGAAGTTCTTGAGAACATTACTGGTCTGCCACTCCCCCCAGAGTTGGTGCGCCAGTACAAGAAGCAACAGCTATTTGAGTTAAAGATTCTTTACGGGGTTGAATCCCTTGATCCTGAGATCAGCCAGATCGCTACATCACAAGTCAGTACATTAATTGACACGCTGATCCCAGTCGATGTTTGTCGTCGCTATCGTTTGGTGCCGCTTTCTAAAACTGAACAGGAGCCATTTTCAGTCCTGGTAGCCATGGTTGATCCAGATAACCTGGATGCTCAGGATGACCTCAATCGTATCCTGCGCCCTCAAGGACTGGCACTCCAGCGCATGGTCATTACCGCTGAAGATTACCAGCGAATTATCTCTCAATATCTCGATGATCAGGTTGAGCGGCAGAAACAGCTTGAGCTGCAATCGAAGGTTGACGTTAAAGCAGACTTAGAGGGGTTAGAGTATCTTGACCTGGAAGAAGTATCTGACGATGCAGATGCCAACCTGGACGTTGCACTGGCAGATGCGGAAGCGGCTCCTGTCATTGCTCTGGTCAATAAAATTCTGGTCAAAGCTCTCCAGGAGGGTGTTTCAGACATTCACATTGAGCCTCAAGAGGAATACCTGCGAATCCGCTTTCGCAAGGATGGTGTGTTGAGAGAGGCATTTGAACCACTACCTAAGAAAATTATCCCTGCGGTCACGGCTCGCTTTAAGGTGATTGCCGACCTGGATATTGCAGAACGCCGGATGCCACAAGACGGTCGGATTCGCCGGATTTTTGATGGACGGAAAATCGATTTCCGGGTCAACACCTTACCTAGCCGCTATGGCGAGAAAGTCGTTTTACGGATTCTTGATAACTCTGCGACTCAATTGGGGTTAGATAAGCTCATCACTGACCCAGACACTTTGCAGATCGTGCAAGATATGGTGGCTCGACCCTTTGGACTCATTCTGGTTACTGGACCAACGGGTTCTGGTAAAACGACAACGCTTTACTCGGCTCTGGCAGAACGAAACGACCCTGGGGTCAACATCAGTACGGCTGAAGACCCGATTGAATACACCTTACCCGGTTTAACCCAGGTACAGGTAATTCGTGAGAAGGGCATGGATTTTGCCTCCATTCTGAGAGCCTTCCTACGACAAGACCCGGATGTGATTCTGGTGGGTGAGACTCGCGACAAGGAAACTGCCAAAACCGCGATCGAAGCTGCTTTAACCGGACACCTGGTTTTGACGACACTGCACACTAATGATGCCGCCAGTGCGATCGCCCGTTTAGATGAAATGGGGATTGAGCCGTTCATGGTGTCGAGTTCTTTAATCGGTGTATTAGCACAGCGTCTCATGCGACGGGTCTGTTCTGAATGCCGCATCCCCTACACTCCTGCCCACGAAGACTTAGCCCGATTTGGGTTGTCTGCCTCTAGAGAGTCAGATGTTATTTTCTATAAAGCCAACTCACTCCAACCTGACGAAATTCAAGCGGCAAAAGCCAAGAACATGTTGTGTTCAACCTGCAAAGGAATTGGCTATAAAGGTCGTTGTGGTGTGTACGAAGTCATGCGGGTGACAGAGCGCATTCAGACATTGATTACCGAAGGTGCTCCTACAGAGCGCATTAAAGAGGTTGCCGTTGAGGAAGGGATGAAGACGTTGCTGGCGTACAGCTTGAACCTGGTGCGTCAGGGATCAACCACTCTGGAGGAAGTAGAACGGGTTACGTTCACAGACACCGGACTGGAAGCTGAATTAAAAGCAAAACGCAAGAGCTCTCTGACCTGCAATACCTGTGGAGCTGAGTTAAAACAGGAGTGGCTCGACTGTCCCTATTGCACCACGCCTCGCTTCCAGGATTAAGGCTTCCCATCCTAATCTGCATATCTAAATTAATAAGTTGAATCTGGTTCAAATTTTGACACTTGCACTGCTGACTTTGGCTAAGGAGAAGCAACATGGAATTGATGATTGAAGACCTGATGGAGCAGCTGATCGAGATGGGCGGCTCTGATATGCACCTGTCTGCGGGGTTACCTCCCTACTTTCGACTCAGCGGTCACTTGACTCCGATTGGGGATGAGCCAATGACAGCAGAGCAATGTCAGCGTCTCATCTTCAGTATGCTGAACAACACTCAGCGTAAAAACCTGGAACAAAACTGGGAGCTAGACTGCTCCTATGGGGTGAAGGGTTTGGCTCGATTCCGGGTCAACGTTTACAAGGATCGAGGCACCTATGCGGCTTGCTTACGGGCACTCAGTTCCAAAATTCCTAGTTTCGATAAATTAGGACTGCCTGATGTGGTGCGAGAGATGTCAGAAAAGCCCAGGGGGTTAATCCTGGTGACGGGTCCCACCGGATCTGGGAAAACGACCACACTGGCAGCCATGATCGACTTGATCAATCGGACACGGGCGGAGCATATTCTGACCATCGAAGATCCGATTGAGTTTGTCTACGAACCCATTAAGAGTCTGATTCACCAACGGCAACTCGGGGAAGACACCAAGAGTTTTGCCAACGCTTTGAAAGCTGCTTTACGGGAAGACCCCGATATCATTCTGGTGGGTGAAATGCGGGACTTGGAAACCATTTCGTTGGCAATCTCAGCGGCAGAAACAGGTCACTTGGTGTTTGGTACATTGCACACCAGTTCTGCGTCTCAAACCGTTGACCGGATGATCGACGTGTTTCCCTCGGAACGGCAACAACAGGTGAGGGTACAGCTCTCCAACTCGCTGGTAGCCGTATTTAGCCAAACGCTGGTTCAACGCAAGAATCCTAAACCGGGTGAGTTTGGTCGGGTCATGGCGCAAGAAATCATGGTGATCACTCCGGCGATCGCCAACCTGATTCGAGAAGGCAAAACCTCCCAAATCTACTCTGCTATTCAGACGGGGGGTAAGTTGGGAATGGTAACTCTGGAGAAAGTGCTGGCTGATCTCTACAAATCAGGGGCAATTTCCTTTGAGTCAGCCATGGCTAAAACGTCTCGTCCAGATGAATTCCAGCGGTTGATTGGCGGTGTTGGACCCGCACCCACTGGAGCGCGTCCCGGTGCTGGGACTGCTGCTCGTTAACCCCACACCAGTTGAGTACTTTAATCGCCCGGTTGGGCAACCTACATCACATCGCCCCCTGATTTTGAAAACCATTTCACTCAGTCATTGGCAAAAGACTGACTAGTCAACATTCCTGTAACCCCTATCGTCATTGGGACGTGAGCCATGCCTACCTACGTTGTTAAAGCTCGGGATTCAAAAGGGAACCCCAAACGCCAGAAGATCACTGCTGACACCCCAGCTGAAGCCCGTTCTGCTTTGCGGGAACAAGGCTTATTTGTACAAGAATTGACCGAAGATCGGGGTCTGTTTGAGAGCATGAACAGCTTCGATCTGAATCAGCTCAAAGACTCCTTAGCCAAAGTTACGGTCAAAGACAAAGCTATCTTTTCCCGCCAGTTTGCCGTACTGATCAATGCTGGGGTCGCTATGGTGCGCGGATTGGGGATTCTGTCGGATCAGTGCCCGAATCCAAAACTCCGAAAGGCATTACAAGAAATCAGCTCAGACGTGCAACAGGGTACCAACCTATCCGATGCCATGCGGAAGCACCCTGCTTGCTTTGACGCACTTTATGTTGCCATGGTACAAGCAGGCGAAGTGGGTGGTGTCTTGGACGAGGTTATGAACCGCCTGTCCAAGCTGCTGGAGGATATGGCTCGTCTGCAAAACCAGATCAAGTCTGCCATGTCCTACCCCATTGCCGTAGGGACGATCGCCGTTCTAGTGTTTCTGGGCATGACCATGTTTTTGCTGCCCATCTTCGCCAACATCTTTGAAGAGCTAGACGCAGACTTACCTACCTTCACCCAACTCATGTTGACGATCAGTACCGTTCTCAGAACACCGTTGTATTTCGGTTCGGCGGTGGTTGTGGTCGTCATTCTGGTCTTTTCCTATCAGCAGTACTACAAAACCAAGGTGGGGCGCGAAACGCTCGATCGCTTCTACCTGAAAATGCCTTTATTTGGAGATCTGCTGCAAAAAACCGCTACGGCTCGCTTCTGCCGTACCTTTGGTTCGCTGTCTCGTTCTGGGGTGCCTATCCTCACGGCATTAGAAATCGTTCGAGATACCGCTGGAAACGTCGTGATTGCTAACGCTGTGGATGAAGCCCGCAAAGAAGTTCAATCGGGTGGCATGATCAGTATCGCTTTACAGAAGGAGCAAGTCTTCCCGATCATGGCAATTCAGATGATCAATATCGGGGAGGAAACTGGGGAAATCGATACCATGTTAATGAAGGTTGCTGACTTCTATGAAGATGAAGTGGAGCAGGCGGTAAAAGCTCTAACCAGCGTCATGGAACCCATTATGATCCTTGTTCTGGGGGGAATGGTTGGCTCCATTCTGGTAGCCATGTATCTTCCAATCTTTGCTGTGATGGACGCGATTAAGTAGGAAAACCCTGCCACCAATCGTAAACTAGCCCCATCATCATGAGGTAGCCCTGATGTAGGAGATGTCGCCATTGTGAGACATCTCCTCAGTTGAAACGATTACCCCTAAAGCACAGCCCGTGATGTTATGTCTTTGAAACAAGCCCGTTATGAGGAGTTGCTGGCAGAATACAGCAATCATCTAGGGGCGATCGCGCTGCTTAAACAACATCGTCCTTATTTGGAGATGATTCCTAGTATGCGCCGTCCCAGCGAGAGCGTGATCCCGATTCCATTGCCCATTATTCGGGTAAGAAATCCCATCTCTTCGGTTGGGTCTGGAGGAGGTGCGGTCGCATCAGGGGAAGTTCTGCGTTTACCCTGTGATATCTCAATTTTGATGTGTGACCCTGAATGGAAGATTAAAACGGGAGTTGAAATTTTCGTTTTTATCTACCGAGCCCAGGAAGACTTTTCAGATTTGTTGGGACGGTGGCGACAAACTCAAATTTGGCTTGACAAAGGCTATGAGTGGTTGATGCCACCCCGTTATCAACACATCCTGAGCGAAGGGGCAGATCACACTCATCCCCTGTTTGTCGTTTTTCCAGACACCCCCGATCGGATCAAACGCGGACTACGCGGAGCATGCCTGCCATTTGTCATTCAAGACATCCACATGCCTGAGGAGGTGTCAACCTCCGTGGAATCGCTTCCCCCAGAGGCATTAGGTGCAGAAGATTAAATATCCCTGATGCCCTGTCTGACAACTCTGGCAGAGCGGTAGACAATCAATTTATTAATTCACTACATAGACCCATTTCTATAACATTGTGGAACTGCCTGAAATTCAAGATTTGAGGCAGTTTTTTGATCCTGGCGATCGCGCCAGTTTAGAGCGTGATGTTCTTGACTGAGCCTCGAAGTTAAGGGAGACTAACAATTAACTGAGTGAGAGCCTCAGCCTTCTACAAAGTTTTCTTACGTTTTTGAACAAAGTGATTCTAAAAATCTGGATGGATTTAATAGAATCAGAATGTTTGGTTCAGTCGTAAGTTTCTGTCTCAGGTCACATGTTTGGGAACGCCTGAACGATTTAGATTGGTGAAAGATTTCCTTAAAGTCTCTTAAAGTTGGTTTAAGAATGGAAACGTTGGAATTTATTATCTATCCAGATGGTCGAGTACAAGAAAAAGTCACTGGAATTACAGGATCTTCTTGTGCTGAGGTGACAGCCGCGATTGAAGCGCAACTGGGTCAAGTTTTGACTCAAGAGCCGACCTCTGAATACTATGCCCAACCGTTACAATATTCTGTTTCAGATACAAATCAGGCCACGTTTAGCCAGTGGTAACCCTTTTAGTAAAAACAGTTTCTCTCACCTAGATTGATTACAGTAGGAAGCCCATGTCACACTTTAGCCAAATTAAAACTCAAATTCGTGATTTGACCGCTTTGCAGTCTGCCTTGACGGATGTTGGGGTTGAGTGGAAATCCGGCCCTCAAGCCGTTAGAGGTTACCGGGGTCAAACCAAAACAGCTGATGTCGCCATTGAGCAAGACAACGGTTACGATGTTGGTTTTAGCTGGAACGGTCAAGAATACGAATTAGTAGCCGACCTACAGTACTGGAAGCAGCCTCTCACTGTAGAAGGGTTTTTGAACCGTGTGACTCAGCGTTACGCTTACCACACTGTGGTGAAGACAACGTCTCAGCAAGGGTTTCAGGTAACTGAACAACAGCAACAAGCTGATGGCTCTATCCGCCTGGTGCTTCAACGTTGGAGTGCGTAGGGTCATGCATTGAACCCAACGCAATCATGATCGGTTAGAAAAACTATTTTCAGAACTGGGAGGTTTCTCGCTGCTGTTCTAATCAGTGGATCGTTAGAAGCCTCCCTGTTAAGTTATTTGGAGGTCCTATGAGTGACTTCACATTTCGCATGAATCCTGAGCAGGAGACTCACCCCCCTGCCAGTCAGAGAGAAACGGTTGACAGGCAAACTGGGTTGGAACCAGAGCTTGGTGGCTATTGGCGGGATGCACCTGAGCGTACGGGTTTAGAGCCAGAGTTGGGCGGTTTGGTGCGGCAAAAGGGAGTTTATGTAGATGAGGTGACATGCATCGGGTGTAAACACTGCGCCCACGTTGCTCGTAATACTTTTTATATTGAGCCAGATTATGGGCGATCGCGGGTGATTCGGCAGGATGCTGACCCCGAAGAGGTGATTCAAGAGGCGATCGACACCTGCCCTGTAGATTGCATTCATTGGGTAGATTACACAGAACTGAAGCATTTAGAGGAACAACGCAAAGACCAGGTAATTCCTGTTGCCGGTTTTCCAGTGGATCATGCGTTAACAACCATTCAGCAGCGACAACGCCGATTAAAGCGACAAGCACGCGATCGCCACAGTTAAGTCAATTGCCAACGCCCAATAATAGAGAGTTGCCGATTGAAGGATGAAGTCGAAAAGCTGGGGCGTCAAGACAGCCATGATAGGATGTCGTGCTCCGAACTCAAGTCACACCTACAGCAAGTTCAATGGGTCTACATCAATCGTCAAGCTAACCTCACTGGGACACTGTTGCCGCAATGATTGCAAATTGGGTAACCCCTGCAACTGAGCAGTGCGGTATTTCAGCAAAATTTGCCATCGATATCGTCGGGCGACTCGCTCGATCGCCGCTGGAGCCGGACCCAACAGATCGTAACCCAGCTGAGTTTGATTGAAGCGCAGTTTTTCACCCAGTCGCTCAGCTATGCGGCGCACTAACGCTGGATCTACACCGCTTAACCGTAGCAACACCAGATGACCAAAGGGAGGATATCCCAGGGCTGTGCGTTGTTGTTGCTCCGTCTCGATAAAGGAGTCATAGTCATAGCGTTGCACGGCCTGAACAACCGGATGCTGTGGGGAGTAGGTTTGCAGTAGAACTCGACCGGGTTGGCTCCCTCGTCCGGCTCGACCTGCCACCTGTGTCAATACCTGAAAGGTGCGCTCACTGGCGCGGTAGTCAGGCAGATGCAACATCCCATCCGCAGCAACCACCCCAACCAGCGTGACCTGAGGCAGATCAATTCCTTTCGTCAACATCTGAGTACCAACCAGCACATCTGCTTCTCCTCGTGCAAAGCGATCGAGCAGTGCTCGATGGGCTCCTTTAGTGCGGGTTGTGTCACTATCAAACCGCAGACAGCGCAACGTAGGAAACTGCTGAGTGATTTCTTGAATGACTCGTTGAGTACCACTGCCAAAATGTTTGAGATAGGGAGATTCACAGGAGGGGCAGCGATCGGGATGTGCCTGTCTAAAGTTGCAGTAGTGACATCGCAAGAAAGCAGCACTCTCTGCGTGGGGTTGGTGATAGGTCAGCGAGATGTCGCAATGGGGGCATCCCAACACAAACCCACAACTGCGGCAGGAGACAAAGGTGCTGTGTCCACGTCGGGGAACAAACAAAATCCCCTGTTGTTGCTGGTCTTGTAGAGTGTGGAGCGCAGTTTGGAGAGCACGGCTGAACATCGAGCGGTTGCCCTCCAGCAACTCCTGTCGCATATCGATAATGTCAATTGGAGGCAGGGGTCGAGCATGAACTCGCTCTGGCAGTGCGAGGTAGAGAGGTTTGCTCTTTTCAGGAAACGGTGTGACTGTTGGGGGATGGGTATCCGAGGCAGAGATATGGCCGACAAAGCCGCCTTGAACCTCAACCCAGGTTTCAATAGATGGGGTTGCAGACCCTAAGATCAGCGGGCAATTTTCTGACGCCGCTCGCCAGTGAGCCACCGTACGAGCGTGATAGCAGGGAGTAGGTTGGTCTTGCTTGAAGCTGCTGTCATGCTCTTCATCAAGGACAATCAACCCCAGATTGGGCAGCGGAGCAAAGATGGCAGAACGGGTGCCAATCACCACCTGAGGGGTTCCACTCAGCATCTGTCGCCAGGTGTCATACCGCTCACCCTCAGACAGGGCACTGTGGTAGACCATTACCTTGCTGCCAAATCGGGCACGAAAGCGATCGGTCAGTTGAGGAGTGAGTCCAATCTCAGGCACCAAAACCAGAGCCGATTTTCCTTGATTTAGAATTGGGGCGATCGCCTGGAGATAGACCTCGGTTTTGCCCGATCCAGTCACACCATGCAGCAGCACCACCTGATACCGATCGAGCGACTGAATCTTAACCAGAGCAGCCTGTTGAGCGGAGGTCAGGGCTTTGGGGTGGCTCCCCAGAATCGAGGCTCCACTTTCCGTCCGCAGCACTTCTCGCTGATAGACCACCACACATCCCTTTTGTTGCAAACCCTTGAGCACCGCAGAGCTAGTCTGGCAGGTTTGCAACAGATCCTGAAGCCACATCTCGCCGCCACGTCGCTTCAACACCTCCAGCACCTCATGTTGGCGAGGGCTGAGGGCAACCGCAGGTTCAGCCACAAAGGTGACGGCTTGCCGTTGTTTAGGTTTAACCGGAGTCGGTGGCTCCAGATAGCTCTCGACCCATCCCCGTTGGAGTAATTCCCGCAAACCTCGGGATGCCCCATTTACCTGCCGTTGCAGATATTGCCACGCATAATCGCCCGTCTTATGGGACTGGAGTTGTTCCAGAATCTGTTGTGCCGCTGTAGACAAGTCTGCTGGAGCAGAGTTTGGGCAGGTTGGAGTCAAACGAATCCGACGCTGCGATCGCCCTAGCAAACCCGGCGGTAACGCTGTTCGCACGACCTGGATCAGGGGAGTGCAGTAATAAGTAGCCGTCTGTTGCAGCAGTGACCAATAGCTGGAGGGGAAAAAGCCCTGGCAAATGACCTCTTCAACATCTCGCACCGCGCTGGGAGGCAGATCCTCTGGCAGTGCTTCAACCCTGCGAATGGCGATCGCCCCAACTTGCTGTGCACCAAAGGGAACGCTGAGAATATCCCCTGGCTGAACCTCAATATCAGCAGGCACTCGATAGGTATAAAGCCCTTGCGCCCCCGCACAATCGACCAACGTCTCGACCCAGCTACCCCGGGGCGAGCGATCGCCCCCTTCAGCAACAGACAACATTTCGGACGACAAGACTTCTGGCATCGTGACACCGTCAATCAACGGAGTTTTGGGTGAAATATCTGCGGTCTGAGAGCCGTACTGTGGATCTTGAAACGTCACAACCACTCCTACATCAAGCAGCGAACAGGGCAGCGACACAAGGCCAGTTCTGAACGGGACGAAGCCATATCTTCGCTAATGCGATCGCCCTGCCACATGAATCAATCATAAACCTCTCGACTATAACATTTATCGCTTACCGTGTAAAATGACAATTTATGTCATCCCTCGCTCGACCCCTACTTCCTTCTCTCCACTTTCCAGCTAGCGTAGCCAGAGCGTAATTGTTACATTAAGTAACAGCAGCCAATCCAAATAATCCTATGGTTCTGAGCGACTCTCTCCAATCCACATCGGCGATCTGGCAATGGCATGACCTACCCATCCGTTACCAAACGGCTGGGACAACTGGAGACGCAGTCATTCTGGTGCATGGCTTTGGCGCATCCAGTGACCACTGGCGCAAAAATATTCCTGTGTTGGCAGAAACGCACCGCGTCTACGCGCTCGATCTGCTGGGGTTTGGTCTCTCTGCCAAGCCCACCCCCGGAGAGCCATTTCTCTACACCTTTGAAACCTGGGGACAGCAAATCGTTGAGTTTTGCCAAGAGATTGTAGGGACTCCTGCCTTTTTAGTAGGCAACTCGGTCGGATGTATTGCTGCCCTACAAGCCGCCGTCATGGCACCCCAACTGGCATCAGGTGTCGTGCTCCTCAACTGCTCCCTCCGCCTGTTGCACGATCGCAAGCGAGCCAGCTTACCCTGGCATCGTCGCTCATCGGCTCCACTGCTACAATCCCTGCTGAGCTATCGCCCCTTTGGCAATTACTTTTTTAATCAACTGGCGAAAGCCAAGGTGATTCGCAAAATTTTGCTGCAAGCCTATCGCGATCCATCTGCTGTCACCGATGAATTGGTAGATCTGTTGCTCCAACCTGCTCTAGAGCCAGGAGCTGCTGCCGTTTTTCTGGCGTTTACCCGTTATTCTCAAGGACCATTAGCAGAGGATCTGCTCCCTCAACTGACTTGCCCTGCACTGATTGCCTGGGGAGACGCTGACCCATGGGAGCCGATCGCCCTTGGACGAGAGTTAAGCAACTTTCCAGCCGTTGAGGACTTTATCCCCCTAGAAGGGGTAGGTCACTGCCCACAGGATGAAGCCCCGGATCAGGTCAACACGATTTTACAGAACTGGTTTGACAAACATCGTAGTAGCAAAGCAAACCCTTGATGCAAAAGAAACAATGGGTGTTGCTAATCCAAGATGTGAATCTCGTAGAGGCGTTTCGCCAAACATCCGTACAACGGGTGTGAGGTTTAATGACTTTTGGACAAGGTTTTACCATCAACGGTAAGAGACACGAACGATATTAATGGCTAATACCTGAAGACAATAATTTCTATGTGACATCAGTGCATAAAGGAACATCCCTTCGTACAATAGAGTTCTATTGATTGACGAGGAGAACGAAGCCGTGCCATTTGCCGTTGGTGTCATTCAAACCCTTGGGTTTCCGGGCGTATTGGCTGCGGCAGATGCAATGGTGAAAGGGGCGCGCGTCACCCTGGTGTATTATGGCTTAGCCGAACGGGGCGAGTTTATCGTTGCCATTCGAGGTGCGACATCGGAGGTAAAACCTGCGATCGAAGCGGGTATCGAAGCGGCAAAAAAAACGCCAGGTTGTGCCGAAATTTCCTACTACATCGTGCCGAACCCCCCTGAAAACCTGGAAGCGGTCTTACCGATTCAATACACTGCAAAAGTTGAACGGTTTATATAGGTTAGTTAAGACTTCTATAGAGCCGTCTCAAATTAAGTGCGAACCCTGAGTTTTGGTAAAAGCTGGGGCGATCGCCCGTACAATAAACAATGAATTCACCCATCATCTGCGTTTTTAATAGGAGTTAGACATGCCCGTTGCGGTTGGAGCACTGGAGACAAAAGGTTTTCCTGCTGTATTAGCGGCAGCAGATGCAATGGTGAAAGCAGGTCGCGTCACCTTAGTTGGTTACATTCGAGCCGGAAGTGCTCGATTCACCGTAATGATTCGTGGCGACGTGTCAGAGGTCAAAACTGCAATGGATGCAGGCATTCATGCCGCAGAAAACACCCCCGGTGGCACGTTAGAAACCTGGGTTATCATTCCCCGTCCCCACGAAAATGTGGAGTGTGTGTTGCCGATCGCCTTCACCCAGGATGTTGAGCGGTTCCGCGAATCGGTCGAAACGCCCATTCTGCCAGGACGATAAACTGGTCTATTCCGAGTCTCAAATTCCCCAGATCTCCAACTTCTTCAACAAGTTGGAGATCTCTTGTTTTATAGCCGTAGCCACATTTGATGAGGCGGAGGCGAGCCAGAAAGCTTTCCCAGAAGCCGGGTTTGAGCCATTACCTTTGCCTTAAGCTTTCTGACCAAAGCCATATAAGCAAAAAACTCCGGCTTCCCAGAGAAGCCAGAGTTTTGAGAAATCAAAGCCTGATTTACAGGTAAAGTGCGATGCAGATAAGTGCCAGCAGCCCACCTACCAGATAGAAACGAGCCACGACTTGAATCTCACTCCATCCAGTCAGTTCCAAATGATGATGCAGGGGAGCCATTTTGAATAGACGCTTACCCACCCCGTTACTATCTTTAGTCGCTTTGTAATAGCTCACCTGAGCAATCACCGATAGTGTCTCCGCAAAGAAGATGCCACTGAGGATGAGTAACCCAAGCAAGTTTTGAGTCAAGATGGCGACTGCTGCCAGAGCACCCCCCATCGCCAGTGCTCCGGTGTCACCCATAAACACCCGTGCAGGATTGTGATTATGCACCAAAAATCCTAGAAAACTACCTGCCATACAAGCGCAGAACACCATCAAATCTGGAGAGGTGGGAGAAACCAGAACGGCTAACCCAAACAGGGCGATCGCCCCCGTTCCTCCAGCCAAACCATCCAAACCATCGGTCAGGTTGGTCGCATTGCTCTCAGCTACCAACACAAACCAGGCAAGGGGATAAAACAAAAACCCTAATGGAAGCGTCAAACCCAGCGGTAACGCTAATCCAGTGATATTAGTCGATTGACCACTCCACATGGCCCACAAACAAAATAATGCCCCAAAGCCAATCTGGAGCATCAATTTCAAGCGCGGAGAAATGCCTTTATTTGATTTACGTCGCAAAATTTGCCAGTCGTCTAGCCAGCCAATAAAACCATAGGCAAGTGTCAGAGCGGCTACAGCGACAACATTTGGCGTAAACCCTGACCAGAGCAGTGCGATCGCCACACCCGTTGGCACGACAAACAACCCACCCATGGTCGGCGTTCCAGCTTTTTTTAAGTGCGCCTGGGGACCGTCTTCACGAATAAATTGCCCCATCTTTAGGCGACGCAGTTGAGGCACAACCCAAAACCCTAAGAGCGCAGTTGCGATCGCACTAACCCATAGGGGCAGTGTTAAAGCGACACCCCAGGGAGTGCGACCTGCAAGCATATCAAGCAGGGGAGCAATGCCCAGGAGAACGGTTCCCAGAATAATGGATAGCACCCTACCTGAAAGACCTATCTGTTCATTCGGCGATAATTTAGCATCCACGATTGTGTCATCTCACTTCACACCACACCTCAAAGACTGCAAGCCAGTCTTGACCAAATCAGGAATAATCTTCACACATGTCAACGATTTTGAAAATACTTAATTAAGCAAGTATTTCTTAACGTCCTGTCTATTCATCGAGATCGAGGACATCGTCATCGTCGTCATCCATTTCAAAGCTGTTGTCTTCGCCTGCCATCAGCTCATTGATTTCTTCTTCATCGTCACGATAGTCAAAATCCCCAGTATCGCGAGCTAGAAGACGACCCGTACCCTCCAACCAATCGAGAATAGAGGCATCCCGTTGGGGCGGGATCACAGGGGCGGGTTTATTGCGAGGCTCTTCACGTAAGGCGCGATTTTCCATAAAAGTTCTGCGTAAGGGTAGGGTTTAGACAAAATTGCCCAAACTCCAGTGTATGTCAAGATGTGAGGATGGGATTGTAGATAAAAAGGCTTTATAAATTGTCGTCGTAGATAAGCTCTAACCTATCTATAGTGAAGACAGAGCTTAGGAGCGCAGCACCATGATTGGCAAGACGGCACTGTTAGAGGCGATCGCAGGTAAAAACCGGGGCTTGTTAGCCACCGATGCCGACCAGAGAGCCATTCTTGCTGCCGTTGCTCAACTTGAAGATCGCAACCCCACCCCTCGCCCTGTTGAAGCACTGGACAAACTCGATGGCAATTGGCGGTTACTGTATACCACTAGCCAGGATTTGTTGCGGGTTGAACAAGTGCCATTCCTCAAGCTGGGGCAAGTCTATCAATATGTCCGCGCCAATGCAGCCAAGATTTACAACGTTGCTGAAGTGGCTGGTCTACCTTATCTAGAAGGGTTGGTGAGTGTCGCCGCTCGATTTCAGGCAGTCAATGAACGTCGGGTGGATGTTAAATTTGAGCGATCGATCTTGGGACTTCAGCGATTGGTTGACTATCGCTCCGTTGACTATTTCGTAGCCCAAATTGAAGCGGGTAAAACGTTTACGGCGATCGACGTCAGTCTGGAAAATCGCGATCGCCAGGGTTGGTTAGACATCACTTATTTAGATGACGACTTGAGAATCGGACGGGGCAACGAGGGCAGCGTCTTTGTTTTAACCAAAGTTAACTGATGAGTGCTTGGAAATAATGGTCATACGCTTATCCCAGGGGCAGCTTAGCTTGCTAGAAATCTGCCCTCGCAAGTTTCAACACAGTTATCTAGACCAGCTTGGCTCGCTGACTCCGGTCGAGCAACAGGAACGCTTGATCTGGGGACAACAGTTTCACCGGCTGATGCAACAACATGAGTTGGGCTTGCCACTCACGGTCTCTTCAGATGAAGCGGCTCCACTCAAAAACCATGTTGAAGCCCTGGTTAAAGCAGCACCAGAGATCTTCCACACCCCCAACGTTTTGTTGCGGCAGAGCGAACATCGGCGCACCGTGGAATTTGCAGGGTATCTGTTGACGGTGGTTTATGACCTGCTGATCCTGGAGGACAGACGAGCGCAGATTTTAGACTGGAAGACCTATCCACGCCCTACCCAGTCACGATCGCTAGAACGCAACTGGCAGACGCGCTTATATCCATTCGTCTTAGCTGAAACAACCGATTACCGACCCGAAGATATCTCCATCACCTATTGGTTTGTCCAGGGGAGAGCAGAAGATGGCGAGGCGGCTCAACCTCAACACCTGACATTCCGCTATAGCCCTACTCAACACCAGCGCGATCGCCAAGATATCGCCCGTCTACTCGGTCAACTGACCCAGTGGCGATTGGCTGAGGAGCCGTTTCCCCAAGTAGATCCATCTCAGGGATATTGTACGAGTTGTCCGTTTGCGATTCGATGTCGTCGTAGTGGGTATGAGCAAAACGATGGAATATCGCTCACGCTCGCTGAGATTCAAGAGGTGACATTGTAGAGGTGACATTGTAGAGGTGACGTTGCAGAAATGCATAAATCGCTACATTCGTAAATATTCCCTCAACAAAAGTTTGCACCATTCTCAGAAATCTTGTTACAGTGCAGATATCGCTCCACTGTCACTAACTCCTCATGCCTAGATTTCTTGGAATCATTCCGGCTCCACCAAAACTGCAATCCCGCTCACGGGTTTACGATCTCAAAAGCCGTTTGGATTGGGGCGAACCTGCCCTGACAATCATCGATGTCCGCGATCGCACCGAGTTTAATCAGGGACACGTCATGGGTGCCATTTCGATACCTATGAAGGAATTGGTCAAGCGTGCTTTAACCACCCTGGAGCTTGACCGAGATATTTATGTGTATGGCGATACCGACGACGAAACGGCGATCGCCGCTAACTCCCTGCGCGATGCTGGATACTCCCATATCTCCGAGTTACGGGGTGGGGTCGCTGCCTGGAAAGCGGTCGGTTATCCCGTCGAGTCGGCTCTCATCTTTAGAGCCTCTTAATACAGCGGTTACTTCACTCGCCCAAAACGGCGATCGCGCTGTTGATAAGCACACAACGCTCGGTGAAACTCGGCTCGGTCAAAGTCGGGCCACATCGTGTCAGTGATGTAAATCTCTGCGTATGCCATCTGCCACAGCAGAAAGTTGCTGATCCGCATTTCGCCACTAGTGCGAATTAATAAGTCAGGATCACACACTCCACGGGTGTAAAGGTGCTGTTCAAACAGCGATTCATCGATGTCTTCGGGTTGAATCAACCCCTGCTGAACCTGAGTGGCGATCGCGCGACACGCCTGCACAATTTCCTGGCGACCCCCGTAATTTGTCGCCACTGAAAACTCAATGCCTTGATTGTGTTGAGTTTCAATCATAGAGCGTTCGATTTCTGCCCGGAGCGATGGTGGTAGTGCGCTCAAATTACCCACAAAGCGAATCCGAACATCCTCTGCCATCATCTCGCGCAACTCTTGTCGCAGCACGCGCTCGAACAAAGTCATCAAAAAGTCCACTTCTTCGAGTGGACGTCCCCAGTTCTCTGTCGAGAATGCATAGGCTGTCAAGGCTTTGATACCCCAGTCTTTACAACAGCGGAGCATGTCCTTGAGTGTGTCTACCCCCCGACGATGCCCCATAATCCGAGGCAACCCCTGTCGCTTTGCCCAGCGACCATTGCCATCCATAATCACAGCCACATGTCTTGGCAATCGTTCCCGATCTAAATCGGCAGGTAACTCTCTTAAAAGGGTGGAATTTGCTGTCATTTTTTCTCCCGAGAAGCCGACAATAAAAAGCGGACAAAACGCGAAAACAACACCGTGACTTGAGTTCTAAGCTGGCGACCCAAACTCCGTAGTTGGGGGGCAACCGCCTCTCGTTCAACAGATTGAGAAAACCGCGCCATTAATAGTTCCCTCAATTTATTGCTGGTTAGCGGTCGGTTTAAAACTCCTCGTTCGGCTAACGAAATAGACCCTGTCTCTTCGGATACAACAACGCAGATGCAGTTTTCGACTCGTTCAGTGATTCCCATAGCAGCTCGGTGGCGAGTTCCTAACTGACGAGATGCTGTCCGCTCCGAGAGTGGCAGAATCACCCCCGCAGCGACAACACGCGAAGCACGGATTAGAACCGCACCATCGTGTAACAGAGTCGTCGTTTGGAAGATGGTTTGTAGCAACTCCTTCGACACTTCTGCATTCAGTTTGACCCCTGGCACTGAAAAATCGCGTTCATCTATGGGACGGTTTGTTTCTAAAATCAGCAGTGCCCCTGTTCGGTTTTGCGATAGTTCCTTCACAGCGTCCACAATCTCATCAATGACACTATCGGGCTTCGGAATCGCCTCATGCGAGGGCTGAAAGAGTTGCAAGATCTCCCCCCGCCCTAACTGCTCCAGAAACCGACGAAACTCTGCCTGGAGGATAAATGCCATCGCCACCGCAGATCCAATCACCAGCTTTTCTAACACAAAGTTGAGCAGTTTCAGTTCAAAATAACTGCTCAACGCCGATGCCAGCATCAACAAAATTAACCCTCTGACCATCCAGAGGGTACGGCGTTCTCCAATAATGACCAGCACAATGTAGGTCAGAGCCAGAACCAACCCAACATCAATGACAGACCGTAGCAAGGACTGATCCCAGCCAAGGTTTGTCAGCCATTGCTTTAAGAGAGATGCCATCTGATTGATCTGGATGAACCATAACATCTGAAACAAAGCGAAGTTTAACAGGATGAAGGACAAAGTGAGCGCGTTAGGGTAAGAGCTAGTTTGAATGTTAGGCAGTTTGATCACGTCAGCAAGATGCCTGCATGATCGTAGCCAAATTGCCACTCCCTCCTAGTCTGATCCTTCATCCTTTATCCTTTATGCTTGTTTGATCAGTCTTTCTGGTAGACGATCTTGTCGAATTAAATCTTGATAAGTTTCCCGTTGCAAAATTAAGTTTGCCTCTCCTGCATTGACTAAAACCGCCGCTGGACGAGGTAGACGGTTGTAGTTGGATGCCATGCTGTAATTGTAGGCACCCGTTGCCATAACCACGAGGGTATCTCCTGGTTGAGTTTCAGGTAGATCAGCACTCTTAATGACAATATCGCCAGATTCACAGTGTTTTCCGGCAATTGTCACGGTTTTTGTCAACGGTTCCCGCATACGATTGGCAGCGATCGCCCGATACACAGATTGATACGTAATCGGACGGGGATTGTCCGACATACCGCCATCAACCGTAATGTAGGTGCGAATAGTCGGGATCTCCTTCTGGCTCCCTACGGTATAAGCAGTCACACAGGCAGACCCAATCAGCGATCGCCCCGGCTCTACAATCAGTTTTGGCAGAGCAATGTTTTGAGCCTTGCAAGCTTGAGCCACACCTTCACCAACCGCCTTCACCCAGGCATCAATACTGGGGGGATCATCGGATTCAGTGTAGCGGATACCCAATCCACCACCCACATCTAACTCTTGCATCGACAAGCCATAACTTGCCGCTTTACTAAGCCACTGCACCATCACCCCTGGCAGATCTGCATGAGGTTGCAACTCAAAAATTTGGGAGCCAATGTGAGCGTGTAACCCAACACAATTTAGAGCAGGTTGTTGGCTGACAAACTGAAAGACCTCATCCAGTTGGTCGGGATCAAAGCCAAATTTGCTGTCTAAATGCCCCGTACGAATGTATTCGTGGGTGTGGCACTCAATTCCTGGGGTGAGGCGCAACATAATCCTGACTGGAGTCGCCTCTTCGTGCTTGTTTAGCTCGACCAGGGTTTTTAACTCATGCCAGTTGTCTACAACGATCGTGATCCCAGAGGCAATGGCAAACTGCAACTCGTCAACTGACTTATTATTACCGTGCAAATAGAGCTTATCAGTGGCGACTCCAGCTTCTAGAGCCGTATACAGCTCACCACCAGACACAACATCAATCCCCAGATTTTCACTGGCAACCACTGCACAGACGGCCAGACAATTCCATGCTTTGGAGGCATAGATCACCAGTGACTCACCCGGATAATACTGCTTCAACGCATCGCGATACTGACGGCAAGCCGTACGCAGCGTTGCTTCATCGAGGATGTAAAGCGGTGAGCCAAATCGATTGACCAGTTCAACGACATCACATCCACCAATTTCAAGATGGTTTTGAGCGTTAACCTGAGCGGTCAGAGGAAGCAAATACTGATTAGGAGAAGGGTTGTCTGACTGAATCTGAGGAAGATACTGGACACCACAACGCTCTGCCGCTGTAGCGGGAGTTGATACCATCGTGTTCGATTTTTCCTTAAATAATGAGGAGGGCAAGTGCGGTCTATATACCTAGTGTACAATTGAGGGCTGTGCATCCCGACCGATCTCCTTAACGGTTCTGTGAATTTTCTGACACTCAAGCCACTAACAGAAGACCTCCTATCCGCCGCGATCGCTCTGGATCAGCAATGTTTTGGTGGGTTGTGGACAATAGAGGGCTATCAGCGAGAGCTAGATAGTCCTTTTAGTGATTTATTGGTGTTGCAGCGAGACAGTAGTTCGACTTCGCCCACTACACCGAAAATTCCAGAACATTATTCATCACCCCTCTACCCCTCTAACGCCTCACCTATCAACTCAGTTACCCCTTGCCCCCCGCACTCCCCACTCCCCACTCCCCACTCCCCACTCCTGGGTCTTGGTTGCCTGTGGGCAATTCTTGAAGAGGCACACATCACTATCCTGGCGATTCACCCCGATTATCAACGACAGGGGTTAGGGCAATTTTTGCTTTATCGGCTGTTAATAGCGGCATGGCAACGAAAACTAGAGTGGGTCACACTAGAAGTACGGGTTTCCAATCAGGCAGCGATCGCCCTCTATCAAAAGTTTGGGTTTGAGATAGTGGGTCAACGCCGCAATTATTACCCTGATACAGGTGAAGATGCGTTGATCTTGTGGCGCAGCGGCATTCAAAAGCCTGAATTTTGCGAGATGTTGCGAATACAGTATCAGGAGGTTTGCGATCGCCTTTTACAGTCAGGTTGGCATCTCTCTAAAGAGCTGACTGATCTCGACTTTTTCAAATTCCCCCTTGACGTAAATTCCCCTTCCTGACAAGAATTTTTTCATTGGAGGATTCCTTGATCCCCGAAAAGACTCTTGATTAAAGCCGCTCTTTCCAAACTTCGGTAATTTCTACTCCAGACCTGTTGCTTAGGTATAGCAACCGGACGATTTCCCTATGCTAGAATCAGCAGTACCGGCACGCAGCAGGTGATAGAAAACCGCCATGTTTGAACGCTTCACAGAAAAAGCCATTAAGGTGATTATGCTTGCCCAGGAAGAAGCTCGTCGCCTGGGACATAATTTTGTGGGTACAGAGCAGATCCTCCTGGGTCTGATTGGAGAAGGGACCGGCGTCGCCGCCAAAGTTCTCAAATCGATGGGTGTCAACTTAAAGGATGCCCGGATCGAGGTCGAAAAGATTATCGGTCGCGGTTCCGGATTCGTTGCTGTTGAAATCCCATTTACTCCACGAGCCAAGCGCGTTTTAGAACTGTCGCTTGAAGAAGCCCGCCAACTCGGACACAACTATATCGGTACCGAGCATCTACTGCTAGGGTTGATCCGAGAAGGAGAAGGGGTCGCTGCACGAGTGCTCGAAAATTTGGGTGTTGACCTGTCCAAGGTCCGGACTCAAGTTATTCGGATGTTGGGCGAAACTGCTGAAGTTTCCGCAGGAGGGAGCCAGGGACGGACTAAGACTCCAACCTTGGACGAGTTTGGCTCCAACTTGACGCAAATGGCGGCTGAGGGCAAGTTAGATCCAGTCGTGGGTCGTCAAAAAGAGATTGAACGGGTCATCCAAATCCTGGGTCGTCGTACTAAAAACAACCCTGTGTTAATTGGAGAACCTGGTGTCGGTAAAACGGCGATCGCCGAAGGCTTGGCACAACGCATCTCTAATAACGACGTACCCGACATTCTCGAAGAAAAACGGGTCGTCACTCTCGATATTGGTCTACTCGTTGCAGGCACAAAGTATCGGGGTGAATTTGAGGAACGCCTCAAGAAAATCATGGATGAGATCCGTCAAGCCGGAAACGTCATTCTGGTCATTGACGAGGTTCATACCCTGATTGGGGCAGGTGCGGCAGAAGGGGCGATCGATGCAGCTAACATCCTGAAGCCTGCACTGGCACGGGGTGAATTGCAATGTATCGGTGCAACCACGCTGGACGAATACCGCAAACATATTGAACGAGATGCCGCTCTGGAACGCCGCTTCCAACCTGTGATGGTCGGCGAACCAACGGTTGATGAAACCATTGAGATCTTGCGTGGCTTGCGCGAACGCTATGAGCAGCACCACAAGCTCAAGATTTCAGATGCGGCTTTAGAGGCAGCGGCTAAGCTGTCTGATCGTTACATTAGCGATCGCTACTTACCCGATAAAGCGATCGACTTGGTGGACGAGGCAGGATCTCGTGTCCGCTTAATCAACTCGCAATTGCCTCCCGCTGCTAAAGAATTGGATAAAGAATTGCGCCAAGTCCTCAAAGATAAGGACGATGCCGTTCGTTCTCAAGACTTTGACCGGGCAGCAGAACTGCGCGATCGCGAAATGGAAATCAAAGCTGAAATCCGGGCGATCGCTCAAAACCGTAAGGCTGAGAGTACAGATGGCGAAGATTATTCACCCATTGTGGATGAAGAAGATATCGCTCAAATTGTGGCATCCTGGACAGGCGTTCCAGTCAACAAGTTGACGGAATCCGAGTCTGAGAAACTGCTACATATGGAAGACACGTTGCATAATCGCTTGATTGGTCAAGATGAAGCGGTGAAAGCCGTGTCTCGCGCAATTCGTCGTGCCCGTGTCGGTCTGAAGAACCCCAACCGCCCGATCGCCAGCTTTATCTTCTCTGGTCCTACTGGGGTTGGTAAGACTGAGCTAACCAAGGCGTTGGCTTCCTACTTCTTCGGCTCCGAAGATGCCATGATCCGACTCGATATGTCGGAATACATGGAGCGTCACACCGTTTCCAAGCTGATCGGTTCGCCTCCCGGCTACGTCGGTTACAACGAGGGTGGTCAGTTGACCGAAGCCGTTCGTCGTCGCCCTTATACGGTCGTGCTGTTCGACGAAATTGAGAAAGCTCACCCTGATGTCTTCAACATGCTCCTGCAAATCCTGGAGGATGGACGTCTAACTGACGCGAAAGGTCGTACGGTGGACTTCAAGAATACCCTGCTGATCATGACCTCCAACATTGGATCGAAGGTCATTGAGAAGGGTGGTGGCGGTCTTGGCTTCGACTTTGCCTCCGAAAGTGCGGCTGATTCCCAGTACAACCGGATTCGCTCTCTGGTTAACGAAGAACTCAAGCAATACTTCCGCCCAGAGTTCCTCAACCGTCTCGACGAAATCATCGTCTTCCGTCAGTTGACCAAGGACGAGGTCAAAGAGATTTCCGACATTCTGTTGCGCGAAGTCTTTGGACGTCTCAGTGAGCAGGGCATCACGCTGGAAGTCACCGAACGGTTTAAAGACCGATTGGTGGAGGAAGGCTACAACCCGGCTTACGGTGCTCGACCCCTGCGTCGTGCCATTATGCGCTTACTCGAAGACTCCTTAGCAGAGGAGATTCTGTCAGGTCGCATTAAGGATGGCGATGTTGCAGTGGTCGATGTCAACGATGAAGGTCAGGTTAATGTCCTTCCCGGTGAAAAGCGCGAGCTATTGCCTCAAGCCGTTGAATAACTTCTAATAGATTGAAACGATTAAGCGGTGGGAGTGACTACTTCCACCGCTTTGTTTATTTCATAGCCATAGTCACCTCAATTAAGACAGAGCACTCAACAGAGGGCTATAGCAACAGTGGTTCGATTTTTGCCTGGACTTCTTTAATCACCTCATCAGGTACAGATTCAACAAAATGCACCCTACGTGCCCTCCAATCTAGACACTTAATTTGATCTGCCAAAATCACTCCTTGAGTTTCTAACCCAGATGGTAAAGGAACTTCAAATGGGTAACCTTTTCGTTGCCTCGTAACTGGCACCAACAGTGACAGGGAGCTTTTTTGGTTATAAGCGCGAGGCGACAGAACCAAAGCAGGTCGATGCCCTCGTTGCTCATGCCCTTTAGTGGGATCAAAATCTAAAAAAATAATATCCCCTCGATCAGGAATGTAAGGTGCTACCAAACTTCATTCCCCACGGCTGTACTGCTGTCAATCTCAGCATGACAATTATCGGGCGTAATTCCTTGAACTAGCTCATCTAATGAGTACCGCTTGTGACTTTTTGGTTTCACAAGCAGATTCCCATCCACCACGACGAGATCAACCTCAACCCCTTCTGCCAGTTGGATTTCCTTGGCTAACGCCTGTGGAATACGAATAGCAAGGCTATTTCCCCACTTTGCGATTGTTGCTGCCATAGCACAAGTCTCCATTCTGCTAAACAGGTATATACATAGTATATACGGTCGGTTTCACATCCGGAGATTGGGACGCAGGAGCCAAAGATTTTCAGAACCTGTTAAATCATCAACGCCTTCTTGCTGAATGCCTGCCTGATCAAATTGAGCCTGGGCAAACGAAACGGTGCCATTAGTTGTAAATTGGGTGGCGATCGCCACGCGGGTATGTCCCCCATCTGCCACTTGGGAGCCGGGGTGATCTTGTAGCAAAAAGTCACCCGGTTTCGCTTTAGCTAATAGATCGGCGATCGCCCGTTTGCTGGCTTCCCACTCCATTGAGGCTGGAGCAACTTCTGCAATCAATTGAAAATGGACTCGATTGCCAAATCGGGGAGCGTGCTTGTCGCTCCACTTAAACCACTGGTTGGCATTGGGATATTCTCCTTTGCCCTGATTGCCATAGTAAGGTGGCTCATAGCCTCCCTTGCGCAACACGTTGCCGCCAAACAGATTACATTTCCAACGATTGACCAGCAGCATAAAGGGGCGATCGACCGGAACGTTGTGATTTGGGTCTATGTTGATCCATGGCTGTGGCACTCCATAATTCAATGCCACTGACCCTGTACACAGTTCCTTAGCTGCCTGCACCAAATCCGCCGGGGAAGCCGTCATGATACCGGGAACCTGGGTATTCCGCAGGGCTTGATCAATCGCTTTTGCGGTTGCCGGGTTGACCTTACCTGTCACAGGTAGCCCATTTCGTTGTTGAAAAGCTCTGACTGCCAATGTCGTCTCATTGCCATAGACTCCATCGGCTCCGCCCTGCGGTAGCATGTAGGCGACTTGTTGGGTTCGGTTGGCGAGGGCAATTAACGCCCGTTGCACAGATCGCACCGATGCATGTCGCTGTCCGCTATCCGGCAAGATGACTTGACCTGTGAGCAACCCTTGTTCCTGCGCAAGATTGGCAATGGGGGCAGCGATCGCGGTTGAACTCCCTAAACTTTGTAGTAGCTCTCGCAACTGATTGCCTACCCCCGCTTCTAGCGTATCGGCATACTGAGTGGCGATCGTCTTTGCGTCCTCAACCGTTGCCGTACGCGATCGGATTGCCTGTCGCAGTGCCACCAGATCGGCTGCTGTAAATCGAGCATTGTTAATCAGCACTCTCGCAGGTGGACGCAAAACAGGCATACAGTAGTCTCCTAAATGAGGACGGGGCAATATCCCTACGTCGCAATCTACAGCCTTAATTCATTGGATTCCGTATAGTCCTTGTCGGAGTGATAAATCTACATGCGGGAAGTGAAGGAGTAGGAAAAGATAGGATTAATCGCGTCTCTTTACTACTCCCCACTCTCCTTCACTCTTGCCTCTGGCAAAATCAGCATTGCATCTCCAAAGGAATAGAAGCGATATTTTTGAGCGATCGCCTCTTGATACAACGCTAATAAGCGCGATCGCCCAATCAGCGCACTTACCAACATCATCAAGCTTGACTTGGGTAAGTGAAAGTTAGTGATTAGCCCATCAATGACGCGCCAGCGATAGCCCGGATAGATATATAACTCCGTTTTGCCACAATAGGGTCGCAGCGTTCCTCCTTGTGCCGCTCCTTCTAGAGCACGGGTTGCAGTCGTCCCAACTGCAATCACTCGTCCTCCATTGGCTTTAGTCTGGCAAATTTGCTCTACTACCTCTGCCGAAACATCTAACCATTCCCCATGCATTTGATGGGCCGTGATGTCTTCCACTTCCACTGGGCGAAACGTGCCGACACCCACATGGAGCGTGATGAACACCTGTTGAATTCCCCTGTCTTGCAGCCGAGCCAACAAGTCTGGAGTAAAGTGTAGCCCTGCTGTCGGAGCAGCAACTGACCCTACCTGTTCGGCATAGACGGTTTGATATTGCTCAGCAGTCGCTTGTGATTGGTTGATATAGGGTGGCAGGGGAACCTCCCCCAATTGATGAACCACCGATAACAAAGACTTGCCAGAGGGCACCTGAAAGGTCAATATCCGCCCGCCAGTTGCTTCATCTCGTGCGGTCACTGATGCAATTAACCAGGGTTCCGACCCATCGGTATCCTGCTCAGCCGTTGCGCCCCCAAACAAGATGGTTGTTCCAAGTTTCAAGCGTTTACCCGGCTTGACCAGAGCCAACCACTGCTGCGGAGCCTGCTCTTCTAACAGCAATACTTCTACTCTTGCCCCCGTCGTTGTACGACCAAAGAGACGAGCAGGAATGACCTGAGTATTGTTGAGCACTAATAGATCGCCGGGCTGGAGTAGATCGGGCAAATCCCGAAAAATGTGGTGTTGATGGCCAGCCTGCGAAGTAACAACCAATAGCCGAGAGCTATCGCGAGGAACCGCTGGATTTTGGGCAATCTGCTCAGGAGGCAATTCGTAATCATACGCATGCAGTTGTAAATCTTCCTCGTTGGAAGTTGCTCCGTAGTTACACTCCATATCTACGGTGCCTGTTGCATCAAGTTGATCCGCTGGAACATGAGAAATCACTGGATTTGAATGGATTTCTGTCATATGACATCGCCTGCTTCATGTATTAGACAATCACCCGGTTAGGTGAAAGTTGGGTGAAGTTCCCTATAACAGGTCGGGGATTCTTCCCCTATTAACATCCGTAGTTTCTCGTCAGAATAAAGATGTAGCGTTTGCTCGCGCCCTACCCGCGCCTCAAATCGATGGAATATCTTTATTACCTCGCCAATGCCAGTCTCACCTTGCGGGTTGTTGAATACCTCCACACAACTCCCTGGCTGCCACTGCGCTTTATGACCGTGATTCACCAAATTGATGGCTGGGTTGTTAAGGTTAAGCTCAATTATGCCTTGAACGCGCAGCAAGATGGTGATTTTCGTGCTTTTTTGAATGAGTTGGGCATTGCCTATGAACCCGAAATTCGAGTTCGGATGGCACTTTGGGGATTAGAAACAGGTCAATCTCCGGTGGATGTAATGCGCCGTTATCAGGTTGCCGTAGTTTCCCATGGTCATCCCGATCGCAGTGAGATTGAAGAGTTTCGTAAGCAATTCGTTCAAGGATTAGGGTATTGTCCTGAAACCCTCGCTTAGGTATTGTGCAACACTTCATCAAATTGCCTAACGCCCAAGGGTTCATGATTACAAGTCTGGGTTGATGAGATTGGGGACGTACACGTTACGTCCCTTTTTTTGCATATTTTTATTCAAATGTTTATTCAAATGCTGCTGGGATGTAGTGGTGCAAGCAGAATTGGTAGTCTCCCAAAGGCACAAACACACCTGACTCAATGGCGATCGCAGGTGGAGCTTTGATTGATGAGGGCTGGGATTGTCGGGCTAGAAGCGATCGATAGCTCACCAACGCCACATCAAACCGACAGGGACAGTCTGCCCATTCTGGGTGCTCTGTTAGAAAAAGCTGGGCAGTTTGCCAGAGTTTAGCTTGCTTTTGTGCGGTGATGGCAAGCAACCCGTTCGCATCCCAATTTTGACGACGACGGGCTTTGACCTCGACAAACACAACCGTCGGCAAATCACCGGAGTGGAATGGGGGAGATTGAGCAATGATGTCTAACTCGCCCCAACGGCAGTGCCAGCGGCGTTCTAACACGGTATAGCGGTGAGCCTCTAGCCAGAGTGCTACGAAATCTTCTGCTAGAGCACCAACGGTTAAGTTTGCTGTCATGACGATTTCTTTTAACCCGTTTGGGCGGACATCTCTACAGCCCAGAATTCCCAAATTCAAGAAGGTGGTGCGTAGTGCTGACCTGAATACGCCATAGATTTGCCAAGTTCAGAAAATGATTCATCGTTGGGGGATGGAGTTGAGTTAGGCTAAAGAGTGGTCTGTGCTACTGCGCAAAGGCTAAGCCGCTATAATCTCGAATCCTATTTTGTTTCTTGCATGAGTTTTCAATTCTGCTGGTTTCGTAGGACAAATGGGCAGGGATGGGCAGCCCGATGGCTCATTCGTCAGATTTGTCTATTTGCCATATGTCTGAGCATTGGAGGCTTCTTTGTTTTGGGAGTTCCCGCCAACGCGGAAGCCACGGATTACAATAAGCAGTTTTTAGTAGGGGCTGATTTTTCGGGGCGATCGCTCACAGATGACAGTTTTACTAAAGCCAACCTCCGCTACAGCAACTTCAGTCATTCTGACCTGCGGGGAGTCAGCTTTTTTGGGGCAAACCTGGAGGGGGCAAATCTCGAAGGAGCGACCCTGAGCTATGCCACCCTTGACTCTGCCCGTTTTGTTGAAACTAACCTCACCAATGCGGTGCTAGAAGGAGCTTTTGCCTTTAACGCCAATTTTGACGGAGCAACCATCGACGGAGCAGATTTTACCGATGTGTTGCTGCGGCAGGATGTGCAGGAACGTTTGTGTGAAATTGCTCAAGGCACCAATCCAACCACTGGACGCAACACACGCGAAACGTTGGAATGCGATTTCAATTAGAAATAGGAATTAAACTAAGTTCAATAGTTGGTAGGGGCGGGTAAAGCTATCAATCCACGCTCCTTATACCAATTCATTTTTTTAGAGCTACACCTCTGATCCCTCCCAACTTCCCCTTGGCAAGGCTACGGCGTATACAGATCTCTGCTCTTTTCCAAATTATTGGAGAACCAGGCATTGGGGAAGTTTCCCCAAACCCCTTAGCAGAAAGTGTTTGAGTTAACCCAAGAACGCGCTTCGCATCGGTTCCAAGTCCGGGTGCTACGGTTCATTACCCAAAATGACAAGGAGCTTAAACCCCTTGTCATTTTTTAGCGGTATAGTCCTAACGACTAACCCTGCTTTTCAGGCAACATGCACTTGTCACTGTCACAGCCCGCCGGTCCTTCTACGGTTGACTCACCCGAATCATAGCGAGCGAGAGCACTATAGAAGTCGTTTGTCTTTTGTCGGGTCTGGACATCGCGCTGCAACTGCACATAGGTCGTGCGGTCGATCTTCTCAAAGGGCAACCGGGGGAATGGCGCATTGAAGCGAGCTAACAATGCCGCACTAATGTAGCCCTCATCATCGGCGATCGCCTGATGAATCCGAGTTGCCAGGGGTTCAATCTCATCCTCATAGAGTTCGATAGTGGCACTGGTGTTGTGGGCGGTGTAATACTTTTGCACTTGCATGTAGAAGTCAAATTGCGCCAGAGCCGAGAACTTTTCGATCTCAATCTCATCTGCCCCAGGCAGGTTTGCCCAGGGAACTTCTACCGGGATTTCGACCAACCATTCGGTACAGCGGGGGTCAAGCGGGTCATTCAACAAATTGCCGTTTTCATCCTTGTCTGACTGAGAAGGCACGATATTGTAACCGTATTCCTGGCAAGCCAGCGCAACGGGATCATTTTTGCGGAAGGTAATTCGGCGAATAAACCGCTGTGCTTTGGGTGGGTGCCAACCTGGACTGGCTCCTGTGAGCAGGGATTTGGTGCCCGCTGGTTGGACAGTCGTGCAACGGTTAGGACGTTTGATGCCGTGGCGATCGCAATACTCCCACACGACCCGATGCACCACATCTTTCCAAAAGCTCAAGTATTGCTGCTCTCGCTGCTTAAACTCCAGACCTGTCACCGTGTCAGGACGCCCCTGTTGCCACCAACGCAACCATTCCACACCAAAGGCATTAACAAAGAAATCAAACAATCCGGTGAAGGACACACCCACAATCGGATCATCAGCACGGGATTGCTGATAGCGTGGCTCCATAAATTGGTGGTTGAGCAGCGCAGCGACTGCCAGTGCCCCGGCTGTGAACGCCTCTTCTTGCTCACGAAAATCATGGGGATTGAGTTGGTTGAGGTGAACTTCTGCCAGGTTGCAGTGGAAGTTTTCCCCAATAATTTCTCCACAAGGATTCAGACCGTAGCGTCCTTCACCCTGAGCCCGACGCTCGGCTTCACCTGCCCACTGAATCGCACCCTCACCAGAATAGTATTGCTTCTGCACTGCCTCACTGCATTCCTCTAGTGTCGGTTTGCGGTGAAACACACGGGTATGGTTTGCCATCCGCAAAGCATCCCGTTCAGGGTCAATCCGCCAATTGCCCTCGGCATCCTGCATCCACAGATTATCTTTGGCGATCGCTGCCAGTGCATCCTCACTATCAAACTGGCGCATCCCTGCACTACGACGAATATTTCCGGCAACGACGCAGGCAGCCGCTTCATCGATCAACAGGCAACACTCCACCGACGTCAACTGTCGCCCGATCGCTTTGTTGAGAATGGCAGCACACCGTTCATACAGCCCCGGCAGACGAATCGGGTTAGCAACTCCACCAAATCCCTTCAACCGTTCCCCAGCCGGACGCACATCACTGAGGTCGATCGCCACCTGCACCTCATCCTTAAACCGCTCATCGGTCGATAGCTCCAGCAAAGACTGATAAGATTTGACCCATCCCTGACGGCTATCGCCCACACGAATCGTGACTTGATTGCCCTCAACCATCACCTCAGTCAAGTCATGACGTTCGGCTACGGGTGTTGCCCCAATCTCACTCACCAGAGTAATGCTGAGGCGATTGCGAATAGCAGGTAATTGATTGATATATTTCGGTTCTAAAACGGCACCAGTGCCACATCCCATCATCGCCAAATCCATCATCAGCCCAAAAGAACGCCAATCTACGACGTTTGTGCTGGTGCAGTTGTAGGCTCCGGAAAAGTTTTCGGACTTATTGATCCAACTCGTACCCCCGACCCACAGCCAGCGACCGGAGGGTAGACTTTTTACCTGGCGTTGCATCCGGCTGATTAAAGCCGCTTCACTGGCAGTGAGTTTACCCAGTTCGATGATGCCTTGTAGGGTGCGATCGCACACTTCATCCCAGGTTTCTCGTAAACCCGCCGCTTTTTCGCCACGACGACTGTAAGTGCGATAAAAGACGGGATTAGCCGCAGGAGCAGCCTCTGGAAATGGACTCGTTTGGCGGGTGCGTTCGATGTTTTGAACCATAGGATGTCTTGCCTTGGGGTTAGTGAGGTCTGAAGGGCTTTAACCTCAGATGTAGTGCTTACAACTGGAACAGCTTCTGAAGTAAACACTATATACGCTAAATCTCAAAATGAAAAGGTGCGCTGAATCGCTTTCAGACCCAGGCTCTATCCGTCGTAGCAAGCAGAGAAAACTAACGAATCCTTGCGCGAATATCTTCAAAGCATGGGAGACACCGCCTCCTGACCAACGCTACCAACAGGATTTCGGCAGATCTAAGACCTGAAGGGTAGCCACGCCAAACCCATACAGGGTTCTGTAACGTTTTCAAGATTGATTCCTGACAGTTGAAGATACGGATGCGATCTCGTAGACCATTCCGCATGGGTCAATCATGTGTTCCCAGGAAATTCCCTACATTGGCTGTGGCGACTCCCCCAATGAAAGTTTGAGCTGCATCTGGGATGAGACGGTAGCCAGCCACGAGCCAACGGCTAGAGGAGGTGGCACCCGGCGGCTCAGGCGGTGTTGGAGGCGGCTCACCCTCGTAGGTGCCGTTGCGGAGTTGTTCCAGGACGGTGGGGGTAAAGAGGGTGGCAGGGGATTGGCCCGACCGGAGGGCATCAAGCCAGCGTTGCCGCTGAGCTTTAAATATTTCGTCATCAGTATGGTCAACTGCAAACTGAAAATCGGCGATCGCTCCTTCAATATCACCTGTCAATGCACGCGCCAGACCACGACTATCAAGGATGACCCAATCATCAGGAGCCAGATTAACGGCTTGGTTACAAACTGTGAGGATGTTAGCAGCTTGGTTGTAGGTTGCACCTGACCAGCAAATTGAGTTCCAAAAGTTAGCGTCCAACTCAACGTTGGGATATTGCTGTTGCATCTGCCGAATCTGATTCAGCGATTGTTCGATGTCTCCTTGGTCAGCTAGAGTGATCGCCCTACTAACCGCGATCGCTCTCTTAGCCTCCTCACTCAACTCAAAATTAGGGTACTGCTGCTGAAGCTGTTGAAGTTGATTCGAGGCTTCCTCAAAGTATCCCTGTTCTGCCAGGGCGATCGCCCTTCGTTGTGCAGCTTCAGCGATCGCGTTGTTATCGATTGCAACGTTGGGATACTGCTCTTGGAGTTGTTGAATTTGATTCAGGGCTTGAGAGAGATCTTCCTGCTCAATTAAGGCGATCGCCCTTCGTTGTGCAGCTTCAGCGATCGCGTTGTCATCGAGTGCGAAGTTGGGATACTGCTCTTGGAGTTGTTCGATCTGGTTCAGGGCTTGAGAGAATTCTTCCTGTTCTGCCAGGGCGATCGCTCTGAGTTGAACGGCTCGGTTCGTGGGGTTTAGCCCAGGACTGGGGTTCCATTGCTGGGCAGTCTGATAGCCCTGAATAGCATCTTCTAGATCGCCCTGGCGGGCGAGGTCATCGCTGTCGGCAACCAGAGTAGGAGCCGCCGCTTGGAGTAGATCGAAGGTGTGGCAAGCGTTCAGTGCTTGCAGGTCTTCAGGGCTGTTGATTAGATAGCTCCGCAACAAACGGCAGCCCTGCCCCAGCAGACCCTCCACATTGTCAACCGTGCCAACAGACCAGAGCTTGACACTGCCATCCTCTCCGCCCGTGGCGAGGGTTTGCCCATCCTCACTCCAGCTCACACTAAAGATACGGCCTTGCTGGGCATCGAGGGTTTTGATCAGGTCGCCGCTGCGGCTCCAGAGCTTGACACTGCCATCATATCCGCCCGTGGCGAGGGTTTGCCCATCCTCACTCCAGCTCACACTCCTGACACCGCCTTGCTGGGCATCGAGGGTTTTGATCAGGTCGCCGCTGCGGCTCCAGAGCTTGACACTGCCATCATATCCGCCCGTGGCGAGGGTTTGCCCATCCCCACTCCAGCTCACACTCCTGACACCGCCTTGCTGGGCATCGAGGGTTTTGATCAGGTCGCCGCTGCGGCTCCAGAGCTTGACACTGCCATCATCTCCGCCCGTGGCGAGGGTTTGCCCATCCCCACTCCAGCTCACACTCCAGACACTGCCTTGCTGGGCATCGAGGGTTTTGATCAGGTCGCCGCTGCGGCTCCAGAGCTTGACACTGCCATCCTCTCCGCCCATGGCGAGGGTTTGCCCATCCCCACTCCAGCTCACACTCCAGACAAGGCCCTGCTGGGCATCGAGGGTTTTGATCAGGTCGCCGCTGCGGCTCCAGAGCTTGACACTGCCATCCTCTCCGCCCGTGGCGAGGGTTTGCCCATCCTCACTCCA